>CAUEKH010000443.1 GCA_959018155.1 uncultured Hungatella sp. | reverse complement strand
TGCCGTATTACACTGGCTGGCCTCATCCATGATAACGATGTCAAAATATGGCTCCGGTTCGCCGATTTTGCAGGAAGAAATACACGTTGTAGCCACAACAGGGAAGATCCGCAGAAATTTCTTCACATTATCCGGGTTGCTTAAATAGTCGTTGAACGCTTCCACCTGCTGCTCGTGATCTTCTATCCTGAGGATGTCTGCCAGGTCCTCATTTTTCGGTTCTCCCAGGCGCTTGATATATTTGACTGACGTAAAATAGAGATATTTCCGGAACGCCCCCTCGTCAACCTCCAGAAATTCCAGGGCCTGTTCGTCGGTCACGACGCCCGTTTCCTTCAGCCGCCGGTTTACCGCCTCCAGCTGACGCCCCTGTAAATCGGTCTGGAAGGTCAGATGGCTGCTTACATTCATCAGACATTCGATGGCCTCCTTCTGTTCCGTCAGCGTAAGGATCTCCTCATGCTTTTTCAGCAGGGCGGTGAGCTGTTTCATGCGTCTGATTTTGTCGTCTCGGTTCTTCTCCAGCGTATTTTCAAAAACCTTTAAATCCTTCACCTGCTCATAAAGCCTTTTCATATAAACCAGCGCCTCGCGGACACGTTCATCGCTTCCGAGGCGGATAATGGGAAAAGGTATCGTACCGTCATGGTAGGAAATCTTCTGCAAATCGCTGACCACAGAATCGACGGGATGGTTATTGTAGGAGGTCAGAAGGACCGTCTTTTCATTGAAAAATGCCGTTACGATCGTATTGACGATGGAGTAGGATTTTCCGGTGCCCGGAGGGCCCTGAACATAGGTTACCGGATATTTGACCGCATTGTGGATAGCCAGAAGCTGATCTAAATTCGCCCTGCGCTTCAGCAGAGTAATCGGATAGTCCTTTCTCCTGTCAGGCCGTGCGGTCAGCTTTCCGAAAAATGCCCTGATTGGGACCGTCACCCTGTCCTCCTCGAACATTTTGATAATCCCCTCATACTCATGGTTCAAATCTACCTTTACATCGTACTCCAGGGCAATGATATAGGGCCGGTCATCCACCCACCTGGCATTGCGGCTGCCGGAGGCGATTCTGTCTTTTATCAGCTCTTTGTTGGCTGTAAAGTTGTCCAGAAGTTCATAATCGGAGGAATCTAAGAATTTGCGGATGCTCTGGCGTTCTCCGTCGATGGTAAATTCCTTGCAGATGGTAATTTCCTCCGCAGGACGGAGGGAATGGTTCTTTACATCGAGGTAGAGTCTCTTGTAGGCCAGGACGTACAGTGCCTCCCGGTTCCTCCCTTTTCCGCGCACGACGACACTCAGCATATTCATACAGAGCCGCTTATATCTCCAGATTTTCTGCTGGGCCTGCTTCACCGTGTCCTTCTGAAAACGGTTTACAATTTCATGGAACTGCTCTGCGCTCAGTTCATAGACGCCTTCCCGCAGGCAGTCGTCATCCAGATGATGAATCAGCGAGTAATCGCTCTGGTACGGCTGAGTGTCCAACCGGTTGCAGTCTGTCAGATAATTTAAGATTTTTAAATTTACCGGGGAATGGAATAAACCTTCGTATTTTTCAGGATTCTCGTCGATATCAGCAAGCAGCCCGGCCGGAGGCTCATAATAAGAACCTTCCACGACAGCAGAGGTCAGAATCGAATCAATATAAATGCACGGGTAGTCATCGACCGTGAATTTCGATAAATGGAAGCCCTCTACATGAAGGGATCTGCGGGAAATATTGATATTCAGGATAGCAACCCAGTATTTTGTAACCTCATCTTTTTTATTTCTGTACTCGATACTCAGCCATTTTCCCTCATGGATGGCTTTAAAAATATTGCGTGACGTGTGGTCCATGATAAACAGTCCTTTGGGTGGAAAATTTCATATGGAACAGGATTCTCAAAATGGCAAAGCGCCCCGCCCGGAGCTTGTGGATTGTTCCGGCGGGGCGGCATTTTCAATTAAATTTTACCATTTTATCCGCGAAGTCTCAACCCCTGGGATCGAGAACGCTATTTTTGAAATAAATCCGCTGCCTGCGCCATGCGCCTGATCACCGGAACGCCAAATGGACATCTCTGTTCACAGCCGCCGCAGGCGATACAGTCCTTCGCAGTGGCGGACAGTTCTGAATAATGTGCCCGGATTGTGGCAGGAACTTCCTCCTGCATCTCAGCCAAATCATACAGTTTATTAACCATGGCGATATCTATGCCGGCCGGACACGGCGCGCAGTGGCCGCAATACGTACACTGGCCTGAATATGCGTGATGGGGTGCGCCAGCCAGGACACTGGCATAATCTTTTTCTTCCTCCGACGCCGTTTCATAGGCAATGGCGGCATCGACATGTTCTGTTGTATCGTAGCCGACTAATATACTGGCGACAGCCGGCCTCGTCAGTGAGTAGTGGATGCACTGCACCGGTGTCATTGCTATGCCAAAAGGCGAAGTCTGCGCCGAGAAGAGACGGCCGCCCGCATACCCCTTCATAACATTGATCCCGACCCCTTCGCGTTCACAAATCTGATAAAGTTCCGCGCGTTCCGGCGCGATCCCGCCTAACTCCTCCTCATACGTCTCTTTAAAATAGTCGTCGATATTCTCACTGGCAGGAAGCATATCGAATGCAGGATTAACGCTGAACAGAAGCATCTCAATCTCTCCCTGCAGAGCGGCAAGTTTACCGACCAGCGGGTTATGGGTACTCATTCCAATATGGCGGATGATACCGTCTTTCTTGAGTTTTCTCACGTAATCCATAAATTCCCCATTGATAATGCGGTGGAATTCCGCCTCCTCATCGACAAAATGAATCATGCCGAGGTCAATATAATCTGTACGCAGACGCGTCAGAAGATCCTGAAACGCCTCATTTACTTTATCTAAATCACGGGTGCGCACATACTGTCCGTTCTGCCACGTAGAGCCAATATGGCCCTGGATAATCCAGCGGTCGCGATGGCCTTCTATCGCCGCACCGATGTTG
>CAUEKH010000442.1 GCA_959018155.1 uncultured Hungatella sp. | reverse complement strand
ACAGGAAAAATCTGCCAGACAGGCAGATGCCCAGGACAAAACCGGCAGTGACGCTGAATCCATCATACCGGAGATTCAGGTTGGTGAAGTGAAAAAGTAAGGATATCGAATATTGGCTGCCCCGGGAGACGGAGAGATTCTATCTCCGGGGCAGCCCTGCTTTTTCCTGAAGGGACAGCAGAATGAATGTAAGGAGCAGAGAATGAAACTGATGAATGAGATACCGGACCGGTTCTGGGGGCTGTTCCGCTCGGTCAACCGGTCCACTTACATAGAAGCACTTCTGAAAATCAATGAGGAATATGAATACAGCAATTACTTTCTGAGCAGGGAGGTCTGTATCTCCGTGCTCAGTGAATATTTTGCGTCGAAGCGTTACGTAATCTGGCAGGACGAACTGGAGGATGAGAGCGATACCTTAGAGCCGCCTGCCACCCGGGTGCTCAACTGGCTGTTAAAGACCGGCTGGCTCCGGAAAGTAGACGATTATGCCTCTATGACGGTGAATATCGTAATCCCGGATTACGCGGCCGTGATGATAGAGGCATTTTTGCGGTTGGACAGCGAGGATGAGGATGAGACGCAGATCTATATCCAGAATGTCTACGCGATCCTGTTTTCTTTAAAAAATGACCCGAGGGCCGGCGTCAGTCTTCTCCATACCGCATTTGTCAACACGAAGCGGCTCAACAAAACGCTGCAGGACATGCTTCATAACATGGACAAATTTTTTGCCAGCCTGTTAGAGCAGAGGGATTACGGCGGACTGCTGCGGGACCATTTGGAAGGGTACGTGGAGGAGATTGTAAAGAAGAAGTACCACATTTTAAAGACGTCTGACAATTTCTATCTCTATAAAAATGACATCAAGGCCTGGCTCTCCTCCATGCGGGAGGACACGGACTGGATGGAGAAAATGTGCGCAAAGAGCGGACAGACGGTGACGATAGCCGAGATATACGAAAAGCTGGATCAGATGGAACGGGGATTTGACGATATTGAGCATCGGATAGCCAATATGGACAAAGAGCATTCCCGCTATGTGCGGGCCACAGTGACGCGGCTCAACTACCTGCTAAACCAGGAAGATAACATGAAGGGGCTGGTCATTTCGCTTCTCAACCATCTGTCGCAGTCCGACGATCAGGAAGAGCTGATCCGGGAAGTGGGAAGCCGTATGAATTTATCCCAGATGACGATTCTCTCGGATAAATCTCTTTATAAAAAGCGGCGGACGAGAAATGATTTTACGGAAAATCTCCAGCCGGACGAGGAGACGGAAGAACTGACCATGGAGGAAATTCTTCATCTGAACCGGCTGAAAAACCGTTACAGCCGGAAGGAGATTGAGGATTATATCACTTCCCATATGGAAGACGGGAAAATGAAGGTGACAGAGGAGACGGTAACGTCGGATGAGGAGTTTGAAAAGCTGATTCTGGCCTACGATTACTCTACCAGAAGGAAGAGTCTCTACAAAGTGGAGACGGAACCGGAATCCGGCCACGGAAGCGGGGCGGAGACGGGACATGGATCAGGCCATAAAGAAGAGGTGGAGACGGGTTCTGTACCCGGCCACGAAAGTGACATGGCCACAGGAGATCTGCATAATGAGCCGGAAATGATAGACAACGGCAGATACCGCTATCCGAAGCTGGTATTTGTAAGGAGGAAGCCATGATGGAATACGAGGAGGGAATGGCAAAAAGCGATGCCATCCCCTATTATGACAGTTTGCTGCCTGAGGAACAGCTGGAGGTGACGGAAGCCATCCGCCTGCTGCTTCGGCAGACCTTTGTCCTGGAGCGGAAATATGAGAAGCGTTCCGGGCGTTTTACATACAACAGGGAGTTTCGTATCTGTAACAAGCATCTGGAATTTATCCGGAAATATTTTTCTGTCTGCGGCGTTTCGGTGATCGAAAACAGCCAGATGGGAGTGATCTATATTCAGGGAGAGACGCTGGTGGGAGACAAGCTGCCAAAGCTGGCCACGCTCTATCTTCTGATTCTCAAATTGATTTACGATGAGCAGATGGCCGCCGTCTCCACCAGCGTCAACATCTATACCACCCTCGGTGAAATTCATGACAAGCTGGGAAATTACCGCCTGTTTAAGAAGCAGCCGTCGCCTACCGACATCCGGCGGGCCGTTACGCTGCTGAAAAAATATCAGGTGGTGGAGCCTCTCGATTTGCTGGAGGACTTAAACGGAGACAGCCGTCTCATCATCTACCCCTGCATCAATGTGGTGCTGTTTGGCGAGGATGTGAGAGAACTGCTGGAATCTATGGGAGAAGGAGAGGAAAATGATGACGAACCAGAGATTTGAAGCCCTGTCCCGAATCTGCTTAAATAACTGGCACTACATCAACAGGAAGACGCTGTCCTTCAGCCAGGGGATTAACTTTTTCACCGGCCATTCCGGCAGCGGGAAGTCCACGGTGATCGACGCCATGCAGATCGTTTTGTACGCCAACACGGACGGGCGCGGCTTCTTCAACAAGGCGGCCGCCGACGATTCCGACCGAAATCTGATCGAGTATTTACGCGGCATGGTCAATATCGGGGAAAATAATGAATTTGCCTATCTGCGCAACCAGAATTTTTCCAGCACGATTGTCCTGGAGTTAAAGCGGACAGATACGGAGGAGTGCCAGTGCGTCGGTATCGTGTTTGACGTGGAGACGGCCACCAACGAAATATCCCGCCGTTTCTTCTGGCATAAAGGCCCGCTTTGGGAAAATGGCTACCGCACGGAAAGACGCGCCATGTCCATCGACGAGGTAGAAGACCGGTTAAAAGAGTGTTACGGAAAAGAGGAGTATTTTGCCACCTCCCACAACGAGAGGTTCCGCAGACAGCTTTACGATGTCTATTTAGGCGGCCTCGATTCGGAAAAATTCCCGCTGCTGTTTAAGCGGGCCATCCCGTTTCGCATGAATATTAAGCTGGAAGATTTCGTGAAGGAATATATCTG
>CAUEKH010000441.1 GCA_959018155.1 uncultured Hungatella sp. | reverse complement strand
GAGGCAGGAGCCATCGCTGGAAGGCCAGACGATGGTGCTGGGCGAGGCCATGCGTTCTTATCGCAGTTTTGCGATCCCGGGTATCGACATGCTCTGCGATCGCCGGGAACTGACGACGGCCAAACAGGCTCAGAGTGCGGTTCATCAGTTTGGCTGCGGGGATATGATGAGTGAACTTTACGGTGTCACCAACTGGGATTTCGATTTCCGTGGTCACAAGCTGGCAGGTGACTGGCAGGCGGCGTTAGGCGTCACACTCCGGGTACACCATCTCTTCTGGCCCTCCATGGCCGGGGAGGCGAAGCGCGACTATCCGGCTTCTATCGGCTGTCAGTCCCCGTGGTATCAGGAATATCACTGGATGGAGGACTATTTTGCCAGAATCAACAGTGTGCTGCACCGCGGAAAACCGGTGGTGAAGGTCGGAGTGATCCACCCGATCGAGTCGTACTGGCTGTACTGGGGTGATGAGGAACATACGGGAGAAATCAGGAAACAGATGGAGAAGGATTTTTCTGATTTAGTTCAAATCCTTCTATATGGAACGATCGACTTTGATTTTATCAGTGAATCCCTGTTAGCGGACTGGCAGCAGGAGGGGGAGACGGGGTTCACAGCCGGAGCCATGCAGTATTCGGCTATTCTGGTCCCCAATTGTGTGACCTTAAGGAGCAGTACGGTAAAGCGTCTGCGTGATTTTGCAGACAGAGGCGGCAGAGTGATTTTCGCCGGTTCCATTGCCCGGTATGAAGATGGTGTGAAAAACGGAGAGCCGGAAGAACTGGCCAGACGGTGTGTCACAATTCCATTTTCACGCACCGAGATCCTGAAAGCCCTGGAACCGGAACGCATCCTGACTATTCGAAATGAGGCCGGAAGCCAGGCGGCGAATTTCCTTTATCAGCTTCGGGAAGAGGAAAATGAGGGGCAGAAAGAGCAGTGGCTTTTCATCGCCCATTCAGAGAAACCACAAAGTCCTGACTTATCGAGAAAGGAATTGTTGAAAATTGCTGTAAAAGGGAAATGGATTGTGGAAAAGATGGATCCGCAGACCGGGGAAGTGTGCATCATTCCTGCAGAGTATGGGGAAAATGAAACGTTCTGGCAGGAAGAATCGTGTGACTACGACTCATTCCTGTATCATCTGAGTGAGAAGACCGCTAAATCAGAGAACGCTGTTCATACGCCACTACAGAAAAAACGCTGGACAGAAGCGGAAATCCAGCTTCCCGAAAGAGCGGAGGCAGTCCTGGAAGAGCCCAATGTCCTGCTTCTTGATCAGGCGGAATACTCTTTTGACGGCGGCCCATGGCAGAAAAAAGAGGAGATACTGCGAATCGACAATATCTGCCGCCGTGCAGCCGGATATCCTCTCCGCGCGGAGGCGTACGCACAGCCCTGGACAGAGCAGGAGGAGGATAAGGCGGAACACACCCTGGAGCTTAAATTCTCTGTCAGTTCAGACCATGAAGTGGAGAAACTCCAGCTTGCCCTGGAGGAAGCGGAAAAAACAGAGATTTTCTGGGACGGAAAAGCGGTGGAATCCAGGATTTGCGGTTATTATACAGATCGTTCTATCCGCACCGTTTTAATGCCTCCAATGACCCGGGGAAATCATGAACTTCTCATACGTCTCCCTTACAGCAGACGGTTTAATGTAGAAGCCATGTACCTTCTGGGAGATTTCGGGGTAGAGGCAGCCGGCCGGAGCGCTGTGATTACGACTCCCGCCAGGGAACTTGCCTTTTCAGATATCTGTGGCCAGCGGCTGCCATTTTACGGTGGAAATCTTCATTACCGCATGGAATTCGAGACGGATACGGAGGAAGAACTGGCTTTGGAAGTATCCCGTTACCGGTGCAGTCTGTTAAAAGTATTTTTAGATGGCAGAGAGTGCGGAACAATTGTGACCCCGCCTTATCTGGTTGAACTTGGTCTGACGGCGCCCGGAAAACATACTCTCGAGATAGTAGCTTTTGGAAACCGGTTCAATACATTTGGCGCGCTTCACAACTGCGACAGCACAGAACTCTGGGCCGGTCCCAATTACTGGAGGAGTACAGGTACGGCCTGGTCGTATGAGTATCAGCTGCGTCCATTTGGAATCTTAAAGACCCCGGTTCTCTGGAAAAGGGTTTAAGGAAGAAACCCCATCCGGGATTTCCGGGCGGGAGACGGTGAAGGTGATGCTGCCGGTGATTGAGCGGCTGAGGTATCGTGGGTAAACCGGAAAAGGATTATGTATGGAGAATAGTGAAGAAATTTTTAAACAGATCATAAGCATCTGTTCATCAGTTACAGAAAGCACATACAGTGATGGACTACAACAGGGCTATGAACTTCTGTTACTGTTACATGATCTTGGGATAGAAAAAAACAGTGTGTACCAGACCTTGACTCAATATTACAACAGCCTGGAAGAATGCCTTTCCCGTGACTGTATCGCCGATATGATGGATTTTGTAGTCGGCTGGTGTTCTCCGCAGAAATATATATGGAAAGAAAAGCAGGCGGAAAAGTGATTTTATTAAGTCAGAAAAAACAGTGAGCAAGTTTTATCGTTTTTTTACAGGTTATCAAAGGCAGAGGCCGCTTTATGAAATTAAAGCAGTCTCTGCTTTTCTAAATGATTACTGTCGCAGAAGTTTTGCTGGCAGGTTTGGATAGCGTGAAAAGAGAGGCTTGAGTTTTTGTTTTAAGGGTAAAATTGTATTCGTAGCATTTGTTAAACACTATATATTGTGTGTAAATAGTCATTATTGGAGGAATTAAAGAAAAAATCAAAAAAGATGAAAAAACATGTTGACTTTTGGCAGAAGGTTTGATATTATATAACTCGCCGCTGAAAACGGCGGCAAACTTTCTGAAAAACTTCCAGCAAAGCTGCTGAAAAAGTTTTGAAGAAAATGAAAAAAGTGGTTGACAAAAATCGACAGCCATGATATGATATAAAAGTTGCTGCTGAAACGAACAGACAGCACAGAGCACTTT
>CAUEKH010000440.1 GCA_959018155.1 uncultured Hungatella sp. | reverse complement strand
AGTTTATATAGTTAATTTTTGATTATCATTAATAATTGCGCTCTGAATTAAAATCACTTTTCAGAGCGCAATTGTTCTCTTGCAAGTATCAAAATCGTTTATACTACATATTTTTATGTATCATATTAATCGCACACCACATTAATCCGCATACGTCCCTTTTGACTTCACCAGCTTCGGGCGGTATCCCGCGTCGGTTAAAGCAGCCATTATGGCATTCTTGTGCTCTGTGCCATAAGCCTCCAGGGTGATGCGCAGTTCTACTGCGGAGTTTCGGTTGATGCTGATGAACTGGTTGTGTTCAAGGCGGATCACGTTGCCCTGCTCCGCGGCTAAAAGTGTGGAAATCTTGGCAAGTTCGCCTGGCTTATCCGGCAGAAGGACAGATACGGTGAAGATTCTGTCACGCTGGATCAAACCGTGCTGTACAATGGAAGCCATTGTGATGACATCCATGTTGCCGCCGCTCAGGATCGATACAATCTTTTTCTTCTCCACATTCATGTGCTTTAACGCGGCTACCGTCAGAAGGCCGGAATTTTCCACGATCATTTTGTGATTTTCTACCATGTCCAAGAAAGCTACAATCAGTTCAGAATCCTCGATTGTGATAATATCATCCACATTTTCCTGAATATACGGGAACAGCTTGTCGCCCGGGCACTGAACAGCTGTGCCGTCCGCGATGGTGTTGACGCTCGGAAGAGAAACGACCTTGCCCTGCTTTAATGATTCCTGCATACAGTTGGCGCCTGCCGGCTCCACGCCGATCACCTTAATCTTCGGGTTTAACATCTTGGCAAGCGTGGCAACGCCGGTACAGAGGCCGCCTCCGCCGATGGGAACTAAAATGTAGTCCACGGTCGGAAGTTCCTTGATAATTTCCATGGCGATCGTTCCCTGGCCGGTAGCCACATCCAAATCATTGAACGGATGGATGAAGGTAAGGCCTTTTTCCTCCGCCATTTTATACGCATAGTCACACGCCTCATCGAAGACATCCCCAACCAGGACGACCTCGGCGCCGTAACTCTTGGTGCGGTTCACCTTCATAAGCGGCGTTGTCGTAGGCATGACAATCGTGGCCTTGATTCCGGCCAGCTTTGCGGCATACGCCACACCCTGAGCGTGGTTTCCGGCAGAAGCGGTGATCAGTCCCTTCGCCTTTTCCTCTTCCGTCAGAGTGCTGATTTTATAATAGGCCCCTCTTACCTTGTAAGCCCCTGTATACTGCATATTCTCCGGTTTAAAATATACCTTGTTGCCGGTCTGGGATGAATAGTATTCGCTGTATACCAGCTTCGTCTCCTGGGTTACCTTGCTTACGACTTCTGTTGCTTCCTCAAATTTCTCTAATGTCAACATATTTACGCCTCTTCTTTCTCTTCCACATGGAATAATGCATTTACAAACTCTTCTGCGTTAAATTTCTGTAAATCATCTATTTTTTCACCGACACCGACGTATTTTACCGGAATTCCAAGTTCCGACTGGATTGCCACGGCAATTCCTCCCTTGGCTGTCCCGTCTAACTTCGTTAAAATGATTCCGGTGATATTGGCCACCTCCATAAACTGTCTCGCCTGGGACAATGCGTTCTGGCCGGTGGTGCCGTCTAAGACTACCAGAGTCTCCCGGTACGCCTCAGGGAACTCTTTGTCGATGATGCGGTTGATCTTCTTTAACTCCTCCATTAAGTTTTTCTTATTGTGGAGCCGCCCCGCCGTATCGCAGATTAAAACATCGGCATGTCTCGATTTGGCTGCCGCCACCGCGTCGTAGACAACGGCCGCCGGATCGGACCCTTCCTGCTGGGCAATGATATCGACGCCTGCGCGGTTGGCCCACTCGGTCAGCTGTTCAATCGCCGCCGCGCGGAAGGTGTCGGCCGCAGCCACAATCACCTTTTTGCCGTCATCCTTTAACTGGCCGGCCAGTTTTCCGACGGAAGTCGTCTTGCCGACTCCATTGACCCCGATGATCAGCATGACCGACTGGCGGTTTTCAAATTCGTAGGCATTTTCCCCTAAATCCATCTGTTCCCGGATACTTTCCATCAGAAGCGCCTTGCACTCCGCCGGGTCCTTGATGTTTTTCTCTTTTACCTTTTTCCGCAAATCCTCCACGATTGACATGGTCGTCTGGATTCCGAGATCGCCCATAATGAGAGTCTCCTCGATCTCCTCATAGAAATCATCGTCAATGGCTGAAAAGCCGCTGAAGATGGAGTCGATCCCGGATACGATGTTATCCCTCGTCTTTTGCAGTCCCGCTACCAGTTTTCCAAAGAATCCTTTTTTCTCAGCCATAGTTCTCCTCCTGTTTCTCCAAATCATCTTCTATCAAATTTACTGAAACCAGCGTTGATACGCCCTTCTCCTGCATGGTAATTCCGTAGAGGCGGTCCGCCGCCACCATCGTTCCGTGACGGTGGGTGATGACGATAAACTGCGTGTATTTCGTCAGCTTGTGGAGGTATTTTGCATACCGGTCCACATTAGAATCATCGAGGGCCGCTTCGATCTCATCCAGCAGACAGAACGGCGACGGCTTTAAGTTCTGGATTGCAAATAACAGCGCAATCGCAGTCAGCGCCTTCTCCCCACCGGAAAGCTGCATCATGTTCTGCAGCTTTTTGCCCGGAGGCTGGGAAATAATCTGGATTCCGGCCTCTAAGATGTCCTCATCCTCCACCAGTTCCAGCGTTCCCCGTCCGCCTCCGAATAATTCTTTAAATACCTTATCAAACTCAATCCGGATTTCCCGGAATTTTTCCTCAAACTGCTTCCTCATGCCGGTATCCAGCTCTTCGATAATCTGAAGCAGCGTCTCCTCCGCGGTCACCAGATCGTCATGCTGGGTTTTCATAAATTCATATCGCTCAGAAACCTCTTTGTAATCCTCAATGGCGTTGACATTGACATTGCCCAGTTTGCGGATATCATCCTTTAAGGAGG
Source organism: uncultured Hungatella sp. (assembly GCA_959018155.1). GTDB lineage: Bacteria > Bacillota > Clostridia > Lachnospirales > Lachnospiraceae > Hungatella. The sequence continues at coordinate 40 of CAUEKH010000440.1, read as the reverse complement.
CGATGCAGCGTTTGATTTCCGGCAGGGAGGTCATTTCCTC
>CAUEKH010000439.1 GCA_959018155.1 uncultured Hungatella sp. | reverse complement strand
ATTTAACTGATCGCCAAATGCCATCGTCTCCTCCGGCTTAATCTCCAGGCTGTCCTGAAGAAGCTTAACCGCCTGCCCCTTATTGATCCCCGGCTTCATGCAGTCCATCCACATATCCCCGGCAATCGTGATTTTCAGTCTGTCCTTATACTTTTCCTGCAGCGATTTCGTGTGCATCTCCACATCGGTTTTACGGTACACCGAAATCTTAATAAACTCAGAGTCCACCTTCGTCAGATCCGGCACCTGCTCCACCCGGAAATGGTACCCCTTCACAAGCCAGTCGACAAACTCCTGATTCTCCGTCTCCAGATACACCACATCCGGCCCGCTTAACATAATGTCAAGACCTTCCATGGCTCTCACGTCATGGACCATATCCAGCACCGTCTGTCTGTCAATGGGATTTAAAAAGAGATTGCGCCCATGGCAGCCCACGTACGCCCCATTATCGGACAAATAAAATACTCTTTTTTTGATGGGTTCAAAAATGGATTCGATGCTGGCCCACTGTCTTCCGCTGGCAGCCGCGAACTGAATCCCCTTATCCCGCAGCTTCAAAATTACATCCAGCACCTCAGGGTTCAAATCATGAGTTCCATCCGGCACCAGAGTACCGTCAATATCCGAAACAATCAATTTAATCATCCACACAGTCCTCCTCAAACAGAATTTTCATTTCCTGATAAACCCGTCCTACAGGCAATCCTACTACATTATTGTAATCCCCGTCAATCCCTTTGATAAAGGCGGCAAATTTTCCCTGTATTCCATACGCTCCGGCCTTATCCATCGGCTCGTCGGACTCCGCATAGCCGGCAATCTCCCTCTCGTTCATGGGATAAACCGCCACAACCGTCTTTTCCACAAATGACCGCGTTTTCCGGCCGTCTTTTCCACAAAGAATCAGGGTAACCCCGGTATAAACCTGATGGGACTTTCCCGCCAGCATGGCGATCATCTCCGCCGCCTCTTCGTGGCTCTTCGGCTTTCCCAGAATCCTGCCATCAGCCGCCACCACCGTGTCCGCTCCGATTACCAGCGTTCCTTCCAGACAGCGTCCCGCCACATCCGACGCCTTCTGAAAAGACAGCTCCTTCACCACTTCTTCCGGATCACTGGCCGTAATCTTTTCCTCCATGGTACTCGGTATAATCTCCGGCACAATCCCTATCTGAGCTAACAGCTCCCGCCGCCTCGGGGAAGCGGAAGCCAGAACAATCTTCCTCTTTTCAAACATTGTGTATTCTCTCCTTTTTGCGATAGCCGCAGTTTCCCGCCGGACTGCTTCCGGCGGCTACAGCCTCCACGCCTCACGCACATTTTCCGTCATCAACGATAACCTGCACGCCTCACGCACATTTTCCCGTCATCAACGATAACCTGCACGCTCCGCGCACAGGTCACCGTCTTCAATAAGAAAATAAGCGGGACCCATATCGAATCCCGCTAATCATCAATAAACTTTTAAACGTCCAACTACTGAAACTTCGCCTTCTTCCTCCTCTTCCGCGGCTTTCAGCTGATACCTCATGGTATACGCAAAATCCGCCGCGTAGAAGGTCAGCAGCCCCAGTGCCAGAAACCGCTCCAGCCCTGCCGGCACACTTCCGACCAGATGGTTGACAAACCCGTTTAAGAAACGGAAGAAAAAGATCCCTAAAAATCCCCATGCCAGACTGCTCTCCAGACAGATGATTCCCCTGTAGTTAAATGGTTTCTGACTGTAATCCCACCAGAACGCGCCAAACAGCTTAATCATCATATGCGCCGTTATCAGTTCCATCGACGTTGCCATAATCATGGAAGCCATATACAGCACCACAGTCTTATCAGCCACCGGCTCTAACACCAGCGTCGCACCAAGCGCCCCGAATCCGTAAATAATACAGAATGGGCCATGTCCAAATCCACGGTTTAAAACAGGCTTTTTATTCTCATAAGAAAGCACTGTACATTCCAGAAGATACCCGAGGAAACTGAATGCGAAAAACCAGTTGATTGTATGGTAAATCGTCATTTTTCTCGTACCCCCAACTTCAACAATTTTTTAACATGTTAAAGTATAATATGGATATCTTAAGAAATCAAGAATAAATTTCTTACGATTCCCCAAACCGATTATTAATACTTCCTGACTGCCGGTTCGCTGCCAGCCAGTCATTTATGAGCACTGAGCCCGCTTCCTGCCAGCCAGTCATTTGTGAGCACTGAGCCCGCTTCCCGCCCTCAATAATACTGGGCGATAAACAGCGCCAGACCAATTCCCAGAATCGCCCCGGCCGCAACCTGAAGAGGAGTATGACCCACATACTCCTTAAGCTTCTCCTGAAGCAGTTCGCTGTTTAATTTAAGCGGATTCTCCAAAAGGATGTTATTGAGAAGCTTTGCCTGTTTTCCCGTTTCCCTTCTGACCCCCATGGCATCGTACATCACGATCATGGACAGAACGAAACAGATGGCAAATTCAAAAGAACCGACGCCGTAGTGGATAACGGCGGCGGTTGTCAGTCCGCAAACCGTAGCGGAGTGGGAACTGGGCATACCGCCCGATCCCACCAGCCGCTCCGGGTTAAAGCTTTTATTCAATGAAATATCAATGATGGTCTTCAGAACCTGGGCAACCACCCAGCCGGTAACTGCGCTCACCAGAACCTGATTTCCAAGTAATTCGTCCCAAAATGTCATGGTTTTCTCCTGCTTATCTAAGTAAACTCCCTATGCCTCATGCGGTATGGCCCATGCGAAGCCCATATAACACCCAGCGTTTGAAACGGCCGGCCGTCTCCGCCAGACCACAGAATTTGTCAGCGTAAATGATCGCCATCCCCTCCCTGCTCTTCGGCGGTATGGGAGTCAGAGGCCACATATGGCGCAGGATCATATCCTTTTCCCTGTCTGTCAAATCAAAATACTTTTCCGCATTCTCCAGCGCCTTCCTCGGATGGGTAAAACCGTGGAAATGCTCTCCGGTCTCTTTCGCGTGGGTGTGCCAGTCGTAG
>CAUEKH010000438.1 GCA_959018155.1 uncultured Hungatella sp. | reverse complement strand
GGGTTCCCCTTAGAGGAAAATTTTTCCTCATACTCAGTCATGACATTTCCTTCTCCCATTTCACTGTGGTGAAGGTCATACGTATACTCTTTTATCTTCCAGTTTGCCCGCGGGATCGACTCTAAGGAATAGTCAAATAGTCCGCGGTTATCGGTCTTAAATTCCACGACCCCGTCTTCAGCCAGAATCTTATCATACACAGCCATAAATTCTTCTGATGTCAGGCGGCGCTTCGCATGTCGGTCCTTGGGCCATGGGTCGGAAAAATTCAAATAAATCCGGTTCACTTCTCCCGGTGCAAAAATATCGGCCAGCGTCCTTGCATCAACACACATAAAATAAATGTTGGACAGTTCCATTTGCTCCCGCTTCTGAAGCCCGCGAAGCAGTACACTGGAATACCGTTCTATTCCAATATAATTGATCTGAGGATTGCCAGAAGCCAGTTCCATGATGAAACGCCCTTTCCCCATCCCAACTTCTATCTCAATCGGATTATCATTACCAAAAATCTCATTCCAGTGTCCCCGTTTCTCCTCAGGAGACTGAATCACGTACGGGCTGTTTGCAATTTCTTCTTCTGAGCCGGGAATGTGGCGTAATCTCATAATCTGTTTCCTCCATCTGTTCTTTTTTACCGTTACTGATTGTAACATAGAAACAGGTGAGACTGCAAATAAAATTACACGCTCCTTCATTATTCATTACTTTTCTCTTACAAAGGAAAAATCATTAAAATAACAGGTGCACAATTTCCAATAATCTAGTATAATATCTGTATATTGGTATACGACCGATTTTTGCAAAGGAGGAAGCATAATGGGAACTACAGACAACAGCACCTGGACCAGAATCCAGCAGGGTGTCAGGGACGCCGAACGGCTGATCGGGCAGAAGCAGTATAACATGTCCATGATCCGTGCCCGGCAGACACTGGAATATATGGTTAACTGCCTTGGAGAAAAGGCTTTGATTGTAGATGGAGATTTAGCGGACAGTATTGATCAGCTGTTCGAAGGACGGTGGATTAGCCAGACAACGAAAGACCACTATCACAGAATCAGAGTGTTGGGTAATAAAGCCGTACACGACGGTAATGACAGCCCTTATGATGCTAATGAGGCTTATCAGCTCCTTGCTGAGGAAGCCCACGCCTTTGCTAATACATATAATGAGCACAGCGCCGGCGCCGGAAAACCGGTTCTCAGGACTGCGGCAGTGACGCAGAGAACGGGACAGACCACCGCTGCAAGAGCCGGTCAGACGGCCGGTGCAAGAACGGGACAGACGGCCGGCACAAGAGCGAGTCAGACGACTGGTACAAGAACCGGTCAGGCTTCCGCCGCAAGAACCGGTCAGACGGCTGGCACAAGGGCAGGTCAGGCCGGAACCAGAAGCGGACAGGCTGGCAGTGCGCGGGGAGGACAGAGAGCTTCCCAGAGGCCGGGACAGAGACCATCTTCCTCCAGCAGAAGCAGAAGAAGGCCTAAAAAGAGAGGCTTCGATCCATACGATTTGATTAAACCCGCGTTGATATTCCTGGTCATCGTTATTGTTATATTTGGCGCGGTTAAGTTGATCGGCAAGTTTACAGGTAAACCAAAGGAAACGGAAGCACCGACATCCACTGAGGTTACCACACAGGCAACAGAACCGGTGCCCAGCTACGAGGCCACAGAACCGGCGCCTACAGAACCGACACCAGTCATTTATAAAACTACTGCCAATCCGCGTCTGAACGTCCGGGAACAGCCATCTACGACGGGTGCGCTTCTCGGTACACTGGCATTTGGAACGGTTGTTGACTACGTGGATTCTTATGACGATGAATGGGCCATTATCATGTTTGAAGGAAAACAGGCCTATGTGTCCAGGCAGTATCTCGCTTCAGAGGAAGCCCCTGCTGAGACGTCAGCCGCTGGCGGAGAGACAACCGCTGCCCCGTAAAGCTTTGTTTCAAAGACTTTTTATCAAATAATCCCTATCGGCCCCTGGAGACCGTTATTCTGACAATTATTTTGGAATATCGGTTTTCCGGGGCTTTTTTTCGTATAATGATATCAGCTTATGCTTACATCAGTCACATCAGACATTACTATATTAATCACCCAATTTACCGCCTGCCCACAGTTTCCATAATTTCCCTCCCATTGTCCAACAGCAGCTGATTTTCCCAGGGAAATCCCGTTTTCCGGGCAGTTTCCGTTGTCTCTCTGCGCGTGTTCCCGATAATTTTGTTATTTAAATCACAATAAGATCTGGAATTTTTCAAAAATTGTAGTATTATAAGTAGTTAGGATCAAAATAATTGATATCCCGGTTTTTTTGACTATTCAATCGTTTTACCAAATCTAAAAGGAGGGCACTATATGGATACTGTTATTGCAAAGATATCCGAAATTGAGTCTGCTGCCACCGCCATCATGGAGAATGCCAATGAACGCAAAAAGGCAATCGCCGGAGAGATGGAAGAACGGACCGCTGCTTTTGACGCCCAGTTGGAAGCTGAAACTAATAAACGGGTCGACGAATTGCGCGCCAGGATGGAAGTCGAGATGAACGAACGCCTGGAAAAGCAGAGAAACGACGCCCAAAAGATCCTGGAAGCCATGGAACGGCGATACCAGGAACACCACACGGAGTATGTGAAGGAACTTTTTAATAAAATGGTAAAGGAGTGATGATATGGCAGGCCTGCTATCTTACAGCGGCATAACTACCAAGGTTCGAGCCATGGAAAGCCATCTGATCACGGACAGCCAGTTTAAGGAAATGGCGGCGCTTGAGACGGTGTCTCAGGCAGTAGAGTATCTGCGGCATCAGCCCGCCTACGGTATCATTTTTTCCAATCTGGAAGGAGTGGAATTACACCGCGGGGCCATTGAACAGCGCCTGATTCTTTCCCAGTATCAGGACTTCGCAAAACTTTACCGGTTCGCCAACCTCTCACAGCGCAAGTTTCTCGACCTCTATTTTATGCATTACGAAATCGACATCCTGAAGAAATGTTTCCG
>CAUEKH010000437.1 GCA_959018155.1 uncultured Hungatella sp. | reverse complement strand
TGGGAAATCGACTGGAACAGAAGTCCCGCTTACATAAAATATATCCGGGATGTGACGTAAGAAACGAGGGCCAAGAAAGAAAAAGAGCGTCTGGAGCAGTATTTCCAGACGGTAGTTAATAATATTCCGGACGGGATTGGCGTTATCCGCTCAGAAGGAGACAAGCTGGTGCCGGAATTTATTTCAGAAGGTTTCGCGTCTATGGCAGGCATGACGGTAGATGAGGCATGGGAGGCATATCGACGGGATCCTCTCGTCGGAGTCCACCCGGATGACCGTAAGTATGTCTGTGAACAGATGCTGGAACAGACGAAGGACGGTGAGGATACGAGAGAGATTATCTACCGGCTGATGAAAAAGGACGGCAGCAGCTGGTGGGTAAAAAATACCCTGTCCCGGTTTCAGGGAGAGTCGGGCGGGATAAAATTGTACGCCGTATACCATGACATCACCAATGAGGTCAGGGAACGGGAAAATCTCCGCCAAAGCTATAGGGATTTACTGATTCAGCATTATCAGGCGCCGGAACCGAATACGGTACTGCTTGGCCACTGTAACGTTACCAGGAATAAGATAGCCGAAATCAGCGGCCCTATCGGAGAAGAACTTCAAAATGAAATTAAGAATGGGCGGGAGGCTTTTTTCTATGCTTTCTCCGAGATGATAGAGGACAGTGGGGATAGACAGATTTTCCTGGAGAAATTCTTAAACAAACCGCTGCTGGAAGCGTTTCAGAGAGAGGAAACAGAGGTGCGCCAGCAGTGTTTTATCAGATTTCCGGGAGAAGATAAGGGACGCTATCTGCAGAGCAAGGTAAATCTTGTGATGACGCCGGACACCGGGGATGTGACAGGGATTTTTACGGTCACGGATGTGACGGAAGCAGTGATCCGGGACAGGATTGTGAACAGGCTGTCTGTCAGCGGTTACGATTTTGTGGCAGATGTGGATTTGCTGAATGACACGTATACGATTTTGAATTATAACCGGAACACAGACGACATACCGCCGCGTTTTGGCGGCCATCAGGAGCGCATGAAGATTGCTTCCTCCACACTGGTGGTTCCAAGGGACCGGGAATACTATCTTCAGGAGCTGAAGACGGATTATATGATGGAGCGTCTGAAGCGGGAGGAAGCGTATTCCTTTTCCTTCTCTCTCATCAACAATAAGGGAGAAATCAGAACGAAAAATATGATGGTTACCGCCATTGATTTAAGACTCGGCCGGGTCTGTCTGACGAGGGCTGATATTACGGAGTCTGTGAGAGAGCAGCAGGGACTGTTTCATATGATTGCGTATACGTTTGATCTGGCCGGATTTTTAAACCCGCAGACAGAAAAACTGATCCTGCATACACGCCGGACGGTTCTGGAAAATCTGCCGCCTTACTTTGTTGAAAATTACAGCGAGTCGGTTCCGAAGTTTACAGAACTTTTCGGAGCGGTGGAAGACGAGAAAGAGGTTGCCAATCAGTTTCAGTTAAAGACCATGCTGCAGAGACTGGAAGAAAAGCCGGGCGGGTATGATTTTATCATGTCCTGCCAAAATGAGGGCGGCCTCCGATACAAGCAGGTCAATGTGCTGTGGGGAGACGAAAACCACCAGACAATCTGCCTGGTGAGGGCCGATGTGACGGATATGCTGATGGAAGAGCGGAAGAATAAGAAGGAGTTGGAGAAGGCTCTGACCGCGGCTCAGGAAGCCAGCAGGGCAAAGAGCAATTTCCTGTCCGCCATGAGCCACGATATCAGAACCCCCATGAATGCCATTATGGGAATGACGACTCTGGCCGCAGCCAGCTTAGATGACCGGGAACGCATGGAGGACTGTTTAAAGAAGATTATGGTTTCTTCCAGACATCTGCTCAGCCTGATCAACGATGTGCTGGATATGAGCAAGATTGAACATTCAAAGATTACCTTAAACCGCTCGGAACTTTCTGTCACGTCGGTTGTGAGCGGAGTGGCATCGATCATAGCGCCTCAGGCAGAGGCCGCCGGCCTTCATTTTATTGTCGATAAGGCAGGGGTGGAACGGGAATGGTTTTACGGGGATGGTTTGAGAATCAATCAGATTTTGATTAATATACTGGGAAATGCGGTTAAATTTACGCCCCGTGGCGGGACGGTTACCCTGAAAATCGAAGAAATGAGCCCGGTACAGGGAGAGGACCGGGTGCGTTACCGGTTTACTGTCAGTGATACGGGGATCGGGATGCCGGAAGAACTCTTAAGCCACATTTTCGAGCCATTTATCAGAAACCGGGATTCCATTGCGGACAGAATCGAAGGCACAGGGCTTGGACTCAGCATCACCAAGGGGCTGACAGAACAGATGGGAGGCACGATTACTGCCAGAAGCCAGGTGAATCAGGGAACAGTCTTCCAGGTGGAACTGGAATTTGACATTGCCGAACAGACTGACTGTGCCGGAGAATGCGAGGAACAGCCGGAATCCGGCAATCATGGGGAGAAGGAAGAGGTATTTAAAGGAAAGTGTTTCCTGCTTGCGGAGGATAACCAGATTAACGCGGAAATTGTCAGTGAACTTCTGAAACTCCATGGGGCCCAGGTTGTTGTCAGGCCCAATGGCCTGCAGGCGGTAGAGGAGTTTGGAAGGGCAAAACCGGGTACGTATGATGTGATTCTTATGGACATCCAGATGCCGGTGATGAACGGCTACGATGCGGCCCGGGCAATCCGAGAACTTCCCAGGGCGGACGCAGGAACGATACCGGTTATCGCCATGACAGCCAACGCGTTTACGGAGGATGTCGAGGCGGCTATGACGGCCGGGATGAATGCCCATGTGGCGAAGCCGGTTGATATGGAGATTTTGCGGGAGACGTTGTGGAAGGTTTTGAATAGAAAGTAAATCTGTGCACCGTTCCCGGATTACCGTTAGGAACAGGAAAGGCACATGCAGAAGGAAAGAGAGAAAAGATTTTCCCGACTTCTGCATGTGCCTTTTCCATTTTCTGCTCTGCCGCTTCCTGACGGGCAGCAGACGGCCGG
>CAUEKH010000436.1 GCA_959018155.1 uncultured Hungatella sp. | reverse complement strand
GGACGAAGGCGAAATATTCATCGACGGAATCCCACGCGCCCATACCGAAGGCAATATCGGCTATATGCTGCAGCGGGATCATTTATTTGAATGGCGTACCATTCTGGGAAATGCCGAACTCGGCCTGGAGATCCAGAAAAAATCAGACAGCAGTTCGAAAAAGAAATTACATGAGATGTTAAATACTTACGGACTGGGAAATTTTGAACATGCCCGGCCGTCAGAACTGTCCGGAGGCATGAGGCAGCGAGCGGCCCTTGTGCGCACGCTGGCGCTGGAACCCGACCTTCTTTTATTAGATGAGCCATTTTCGGCTCTGGATTACCAGACAAGACTCTCTGTCTGCGACGATATCAGTTCTATCATCAAGAGCACCAAAAAGACCGCTATCCTGATCACCCACGACTTATCGGAGGCAATCAGCGTAGCCGACCGCGTCATCGTCCTGACTGAAAGGCCCGGAAGGCTCAAAGCTATCGTCCCCATCTCTTTTGGAGAAGAGTATATCCGGCCTTTAAACCGGCGCAATACACCGGAATTCTCTTCGTATTTTAATCAGGTATGGAAGGAGCTGCAAAGAAATGATTGAGACACATATGACCCTGGCACAACAGGAATTCATTGCAAAAGAGAAGCTGCACCGCCGCAATGTCCGCGTCCTGCGTTTCATGCTGCTGGTACTCCTTCTTGCCCTCTGGGAACTGTGCGCGAGACTGGGGATCATCAACGATTTCATTTTCAGTTCCCCCTCCCGGATCGTTGTCTGTTTTATCAGCATGGTAAAGGACGGCAGTATTTTCATGCACACCGGAATCACCGTCATGGAAACTTTAGTAAGCTTCGCCCTGGTCGTTATCGTGGGCCTCTTAACTGCCATCCTTCTCTGGTCCAGCCGCAGCGTGTCCGAGGTACTCGAACCCTACCTGGTCATGCTCAACAGCCTTCCCAAGTCTGCCCTGGCCCCCATCTTGATCGTGTGGCTGGGCAACAATATCAGGACTATCATCGTGGCCGCCATCTCTGTGGCAGTCTTCGGCTGTATCATGACACTCCATACCGGTTTTATGCAGACCGATCCCGATAAAATCAAGCTGATCTACTCCCTTGGCGGCACGAAAAAGGATGTGCTCTTCAAGGTCCTGCTGCCCGGCTCCGTGCCGCTCATCATCAGCAATATGAAGGTCAATATCGGCCTCTGCCTCGTCGGAGTGATCATCGGTGAATTTCTGGCGGCCAATAAGGGGCTGGGGTATTTGATTATTTACGGGTCGCAGGTTTTTAAAATGGACCTCGTCGTCATGAGTATTGTGATCCTCTGTATCGTCTCAGCGATTTTATATCAGGGAATCACCCTGCTGGAAAAAAAGATGAAACGGTAAAATTTTCCCGGGTGCCATAAACCAGTCAGTTTCTGGCACCCGAAACAGCGGTAAAAGCTACGAATCTGCCCGCTTATCCCGTTTCCGCCCGGTCGCAATGCGGATACCAACCTTCTCCCCGTCATAATCAACCTTACACTCTCCGCCCTTTTTCAGCTTTCCGAACAGCATCTCATCAACGAGAAGCGGTTTGATTTCCTGGCTGATAACCCGCTTAATCTCACGCGCTCCGTACTCCCGGTTTAACCCTTTCTCAGAAAGGTAGCTGCGGCATCCCCTGGTAAGGGTCAACATCACATTTCTCTCCGACGCCTTTCGAGCGAGAATCTTAAATTCCTTATCTACTATCCTTTCAGCCATAGTACTATCCAGAGGCCGGAAAATAATGATTCTGTCGAGACGGTTTCTGAATTCCGGACGGAACACCCGTTTTACTTCATCCTGGATTCCGGCTTCATTTAACTGGCGGCCGCCAAATCCAATCGAGGCGCGATCGGCCTTCTCAGCGCCTGCATTGGAGGTCATAATCAGAATTACATTGCGAAAATCAGCTTTCCGCCCCTGGTTGTCGGTCAGCGTCGCGTAGTCCATAATCTGAAGCAGAATATTATAGATATCGGAATGCGCCTTCTCGATTTCATCCAGAAGAAGGACACAGTGGGGATTCTTCCTGATCGCCTCGGTCAAAAGGCCGCCCTCCTCATATCCCACATATCCGGCCGGAGAGCCAATCAGCTTCGCCACGGTATGCTTTTCCGCATATTCACTCATATCGAACCGCACCAGACGGATTCCGAGTACCTCGGCCGTTGATTTTGCCAGTTCCGTCTTTCCCACACCGGTGGGGCCTACGAACAGAAGGCTGGCCACAGGCTTGTCCTCTTCATTTAAGCCGGATTTCGACAGCCTGACCGCATTGGTCAGCTGTGCAACTGCCTCATCCTGGCCGAATACACGGCTTTTGAGTTCCCGTTCCAGCACAGAGAGTTTCTGGCGCTCCTCTGTCTCCACAGTCTGTTTCGGGATCTGGCATATCTTTGACAGAACGGTTTCCACCAGCTTCTTGTCTACCACCTGAACCTTTTTGTCTTTCGGATGCATTTCCAGATAAGCCCCGGCCTCGTCCATTAAATCAATGGCCTTATCTGGCAGAAAACGTTCATTGATGTATTTGTCACTCAGCTTAACCGCATGTACCAGAGCCTCTTTCTGATATCTGACATGGTGGAATTTCTCATAATACGCCTTTAAACCGTTCAGAATTTCCACCGTCTCCTCCACGGTCGGTTCTTTGATATCAATATTCTGGAACCGTCTCACCAGACTCTTGTCTCTGGAAAAATATTTCTTATACTCCTCATAGGTAGTCGCGCCAATAAAGCGGATACTGCCGTCCGTCAGATACGGTTTCAGCAGATTCGAGGCATCCATGGATCCGCCGTTGACCGCCCCGGCTCCCACCAGGTTATGAATCTCGTCGATGTAGAGGATGGCATTTTCCTTCTGCTTCAGTTCCTCCATCACGGCCTTAAGCCGTTTCTCGAAATCGCCGCGGAACTGAGTCCCCGCAATGAGAGCGCCCAAATCTATGGAATAGACAGAAGCATTTTTCAGCTTCTCCGGGACAGGCAGCCCAATCCTGCCCGCATTCTCCAAAA
>CAUEKH010000435.1 GCA_959018155.1 uncultured Hungatella sp. | reverse complement strand
TCCCACAGCGGCAGCGATATCATCTGACGCCTGTCTGCTTTCGGCAAGTTCACGAATCTGTGCCGCCAAAGCGCCGGTATCTAAGGATTTCCCGCCGAGAATCAAAACGAAGCGTCCTTTCTCATCCCAGAAATGCCAGACTTCACAGGAGGCGCTTAAAGTCTCGATGAGAGCAGAGCGAAACAGGGAAATGGAAGAACTGGTCCTCTTTACGATGCAGATAACACAGTACTGAGGTAAATATAAATTGATCCCCAGAACGGCAGCACGTTCGCCTAACTCTTCTGACGTGATGGAGCCGTTTATCCAGCGTCTTAAGATATTTTCAGACAGCAGCCCCGAAGTATTCTGATGACGGTGGTAGATATTGTTCAGCGCGTTGGAAACAGTCTGTTCAATCTCATTTTTGGCAACCGGTTTCAGCAGATAGTTCTCCACTCCCAGATAGATCGCCTGTCTGGCGTAATCAAATTCGCTGTATGCGGTTAAAAGGATACAGTGGGTGTCGGGATAGAGCCGGCGGACACTGCGGATTAACTCCAGTCCATCGAGTCCGGGCATACGGATATCGGTAATCAGCAGATCAACCGGCTGCTGTTCAAACACTTCCAGTGCCTCCAGACCGTCATTGGCGGTCAATAAGGTCTCTATGCCCAGGCCCTGCCAGTCAATGCTGGTGCGCAGGACATTCAGCACACTCTCTTCGTCGTCTACTAACAGTACGTGATACATGCAAACTCCCCCCATTATCTATTCTGATTTATAATACTAATCTAATGGGTAACATTTTTTTAGTCAAGAGGCGCAGGAACCAAAACTGTAAAATATGACAGAAACAGAAATTTTTTATATATACATGAAAGGGGAGAAACGCTACAATGTAAGAAAATGTGTATCAGAGGAGCAGTCGGTATGGAACAGATGAAACAGCTGTGGAAGAATATAACAGAGCCGCCCGGGGAGTTTACACCGGTTCCGTTCTGGTTTTTTAATGACAGGCCGGATGAAAGGAGAATCAGGCGTCAACTGGAGGATTTTGTGGAGAAAGGTGTCAGTGCTTTCGTACTCCATCCAAGGATTGGAATACCGGAGGAGATTCCCTATCTGTCTTCTGACTTTTTTAAAGCGGTCCGGTTTATTGTAAAAACAGCCTCAGAGACAGGAATGAAGGTGGTGCTCTATGATGAGGGGATGTACCCGTCAGGTTCTGCCCACGGAATGGTGGTGGAGAAAAATCCGGAGTTTGCATCGAAGGGGATCAGTCTGGCTGAGAAACCGGAGGGACGGGAAATTCTGACAAAAATGCCGGACGGAAGGTATCTGGTATATGGATTTACAGGAGGAACTATCCGCGGAATTCATTTTGGGGAGGATGACGGGGAGGCGGGAGCGCCGAAGTCTGCGGATATTTTAAATCCCGAGGCGGTGAAGACCTTTATCCACCTGACTCATGATCGGTATTTTGAGGAACTAAAAGAGTATTTTGGAAGTACGGTGATTGGATTTTTCACAGATGAACCTTGTGCCCTGGGAAGGAATGCGTCCGGTTACCGGGAATGGGTTGCGGGGATGGAAGCAGAAATTCTGGCGGAAGGCGGTGAACTTACAGAACTGGCGTCATTGTTTGAGGGCGGTGAGAACGTGACCACCCGTATTTACCGAAAACTTATCAAGCGCCATCTGCGGGAGATATTCTATAAACCGCTGTCAGACTGGTGCAGAGAGCATGAAATTGCGCTTATGGGTCATCCGGCGGAAAGCGATGATATTGAGGAAGAACTCTATTTTCACATACCCGGACAGGATTTAATTCTTCGCCGGGTCACGCCAATGACCGGAGGGTTAAGCGGCAGGGATTCCGTACAGGCGAAATTGCCGGCGGATATTGCCAGACTGACCGGACGTCGAAGAAATATGAATGAATGCTTTGGCGTATGCAGCAGAGACGGGATTCCATGGTATTTTACAGGCGGGGACATGAAATGGTATATTGACTGGCTTGGAATACGCGGTGTCAATCTCTTCGTACCTCACGCGTTTTATTATAGTCTTGAAGGAAAACGTAAGGATGAACGCCCGCCGGATGTGGGGCCGGGAAATATCTGGTGGCCGCATTACCGCTGCTTTTCAGATTATATGAAGCGAATTTCCTGGCTGATGACCGATTCGGAAGACTGTGCCGCTGTAGCGGTTCTCTGTGATAATAACAATGTTCCGGCCGATGCGGTTGCAAAGCTTTATGAAAATCAGATAGGATTTCATTACCTTCCGGTTGCCATGATAGAGAGTGGAAGATTAGAAAATGGAAGGTTTTATATTGGGGGCTGCTGTTACCAGGTTATACTGAATGTTCTGGGAAAAGAGTATGAGGCGTTAGCTGCATTTTCCGGCAGTCTAAAGACGAATTCTGTCCGGATTGTATATTCGGCAGAGGAACTTCTGGGACTGTCTGCACAGGACCAATACCGGGCGTTAAAAACGGTAATTGCCAGGCCGGCTGTAAGAAAACTGAGGGCAGTACGGCGGATTAAAGAGAAAAGCAGCTTCTTGTTCCTTTCGAATGAGGGCAGTCGGCCTGTCCGGACGTGGCTTTCCGTAAGTGATATGGAAAATCCGATCTGGATTGATCTGTGGGAGGGAAAGGCTTACAGTTGTAAAAATGTTAGCACACAGGGCTGCTTAACCAGGATAGAAGTGGAACTGAATCCCTGTGAAACCGCCCTGATTATTTCCGATCCGGACGGAGGACTGAGAAATGTTCTGAGCCGCAGAGCAAAACCGGAGGACTGGACAGAACGTTTCGAGCTGCTGACATATGGCAGCAATAAACGGGTTTATGGCTGCACTGTGGATACGAGTGAGAGATTGTCCCTGCCTGAAAGTATTTCAGTGACCGGCGAGGAGATGGCGGAATGTTACTGTAATGGAGAACTGGCGGGGGTCAGCTTCTGGCCTCCCCATATATTCACGATTAAGGAAAAACTGAAAGAGGGAAAAAATGATATCAGGGTAATCATGACGGGCAGTGCAGCAAATCTTT
>CAUEKH010000434.1 GCA_959018155.1 uncultured Hungatella sp. | reverse complement strand
GTGCATTGTAACACAAGTGAATCCCCTAAGAGCGGCAACTCTTCGGGGATTCTTTGTTTAATAAAATGGAAAACTAAAGGCTGCAGTGTGAACTGCAATAAATAATCTGCGGTAAAAATATCGTTATTGCGGCGGCATGGTCGCAGACGTCGGAATAAAACGATAAAAAGGTAGGAATCTTCCCTTCCCTTTTATTCTTCATTTATATATGATACAATCAGAATGTAATTTTTGATGAAAGGATACGAAAATAATGGGCGAATTTCGATTACATAGTGGAGTAAAGATAAGCGGGGAATGTATAAGCGGGCCTGTGGAACTTGGAATCAGGCGTTTCTGCCGGGATATGGAGATGGTCTTACAGACGGGGCAGAAAAGTGCAGACGGTCTTCAGGAAACCATCCTCTTAAAAAAGGCAGAAAAAGCTCCGGAAGAGTACTCCATCGAAGTCTGCAGCCAGGAGGAACTTGTGATTGAAGCCGGCGATGATTTGGGCTTTATCTATGCGCTTCATTTTATCAGCCGCAAATACCTGGGGGTCGAGCCATTCTGGTTCTGGAATGATCAGAAATTTGAGAAAAAGCCTGAGGTGAGAATCCCGTTATCTAAGTACCGGTCAAAGAAAAAGCCTGTGAAGTACCGGGGCTGGTTTATTAACGATGAGGTACTGATAAGCCGCTGGACAGCTGGAAAGGATGCCGGATATCCGTGGGAGATGGCCTTCGAGGCCCTGCTTCGCTGCGAGGGGAATGTGGTAATTCCGGGAACCGACAGAAATTCTAAGCGTTACGCGGATTTAGCGTCTTCCATGGGGCTCTGGATCACCCATCACCATGCGGAACCTTTAGGAGCGGAGATGTTTTTAAGGGCCTACCCGGATAAGAACCCTTCATTTAAGGAAAATCCGGAGTTGTTCCGCGGTTTGTGGGAAGAAGGAATCCAACGGCAGCAGAACCAGAAGGTGATCTGGAATCTGGGCTTTCGCGGCCAGGGTGACACACCGTTCTGGGAGACAGATCCGATGTATGATACCCCCGAAAAGCGGGGCGCACTCATCAGCAGTATCATAGAGGAACAGTATGAGCTTGTGAAGAAATATGTGACGGAACCGGTATGCTGCACGAACCTTTATGGGGAGATCATGGAACTGTACCAGCAGGGATTTTTAAAACTTCCGGAAAATATCATCATGATTTGGGCTGACAACGGCTATGGGAAAATGGTTTCGAGAAGACAGGGAAACCACAATCCGCGAGTCACCGCACTTCCCGGGGAAGGGCTGCAAAATCAGGCCCATGGCGTCTACTATCACGTTTCATTCTATGATCTGCAGGCTGCCAATGTGCTGACGATGATCCCGAATTCCATGGAATTTGTGGAAAAGGAACTGAACGAGGCATATCGCTGTGGAATCAGGGATTTATGGCTCATAAACTGCTCTAATATAAAGCCTCATATATATCCCCTTGATTTTATCGCTTCCATGTGGAATGGTTCCGGGTTAAACCCGGAAAAACATCTGGAAACTTATCTCCATCTGTATTATGATGAAGCTGTAAAAAAGGCTTCAGGCGAGATGAAAGAGACTGTATTGCGTAAGATGAAGCTGTGCTTTCAGGAGTATTTCCGGAGTATGATTCCCTATGGGGGGAGAGAAGATGAACATGCGGGCGAACAGTTCTATAACTATGTGACCCGTATCCTGATTTACGGTTGGATGAGGGATGGAGGGAGCAGGCCGTGTGAAGAATTAAGATGGTGCGCGCCCATGGATTCCTTTGCCGGGCAGATGGAGTGGTACAAAACCGTGTGCAGCAATGGTTATGACAGACTTGCGGGTTTCTTAAAGCAGTGCGAAGACACAGCGAAGGCGGCAGGCCGGCTGTGGGAGGACTCCCTGTTGCTCCAGGCCAGAATCCACGTCTGGTGTCTAAATGGCGTTCTTCATTTTACAGAGGCTTACGGGCTTTACCGGAAGGGAATGCTTATGGAGGCATTCTGTGAACTGGGCCAGGCTGCGGAGTGGTACCAGCTCGTCGACGGGGAGATGAAGCGCTGCGCCCATGATAAATGGGAGGGCTACTACGATAATGACTGCCAGACCGATGTAAAGGAAACGGCATACCAGCTTGGGATGCTGCTGGGGTATGTCAGAAATCTTGGAGACGGGCCTTATTTCTACGAATGGCAGAGAAGAGTCATCTATTCAGAAAGGGACAGAAGGGTTCTGCTACTGACGAATGAAGAGAACCATTTAACGAATGAAGAACTGTATATAGCTATGAAAAATAAAGAAGATAAAGTGGAGGAATTGTTATGAAAATGACATTTCGGTGGTTTGGTGAGAACAGTGACTCAGTTTCTTTAAAACAAATCAGGCAGATTCCGGGAATGACCGGTATTATGGGATTTCTCGATTACAAGGCAGCCGGGGAAGTGTGGGAGGAGGAGGAGATTAGGGCCTACATTGAAACTGTACATGCCGCGGGCCTCGAGTGTGAGGTGATTGAGAGCGTTAATGTCCATGAGGACATTAAGATGGGGCTGCCAACACGCGATCACTATATTGAAAATTACGCTGCAACAATCCGTAATCTGGCAAAATACGGCGTTAAGGTTATTGTATATAACTTTATGCCTGTTTTTGACTGGCTGCGCACAGATTTGGCCCGTATTATAGAGGAAGACGGATCCAACAGCCTCTATTTTGACGAGAATGATTTGGGGAATATGGGGCCTTTAGAGATTGTAAAGAAGACCGCGGAGAATTCCAACGGGTTCAGCCTTCCGGGCTGGGAGCCGGAGCGGCTTGCGGAACTTTCAAACACCCTGAAAAAATATGAGGGGATGGAGGGAGAGAAGCTGCTGGAAAACTACAGGTATTTTTTAAACGGCATTATACCGGTCTGTGAGGAGACTGGAATCCGCATGGCCTGCCACCCTGATGACCCGGCATGGCCGATTTTCGGACTTCCCAGAATCGCACACAGTAAGGAAGACTTTGAGAAGATTACAGCGCTTTACGATTCTCCGTGTAACTCGCTG
>CAUEKH010000433.1 GCA_959018155.1 uncultured Hungatella sp. | reverse complement strand
TAGCAAAAACCCACAGTGAAAACTGTGAAAATCCCAAAAAGTATTGTAGAAACGGGCACATTAAGGTATAATGGTTCCAAACGTCCGGAAACATGGAGCGGTGGCTTCACCTGGACCCGGCGGTTTTTGTAACGTTTTCTGTCTGTGGCGGCATTTTATCTTTGCCTGCAGTTCCCGACCGTTCTGATACCGCTAAGAGATAAAATACGATGGATTACTATACAGGAGGACCATAACCCATGAATAGAAGTAAGCTGCGTGAACACTGTTTTAAAATGCTTTTCTGTGCTGATTTTTACCCGGCTGAGGAGAAGATCGAACAGATTAATCAATATTTTGAAGAGCCGAAGGAAGATGATACGACTCCCGAGGGAGTGGAGGAGATTCTTCACGATGTGGTGATGAGCGAGGAAAATGAGACTTATTTAAAGGAAAAGACGGAAGCCATCATGGCGAAGATTCCGGAATTGGATGCCAAGATTAACGAGGTGGCGGAAGGCTGGAAGACGAACCGTATGGGAAAGGCGGAACTTACGATTCTGCGCCTGGCGCTCTATGAGATTTTATACGATGATGAGGTCCCGAAGAAGGTTGCCATCAACGAGGCGGTAGAACTGGCGAAAAAATTTGGCGGCGATGAGGCGCCGGCATTTATCAACGGAGTTCTTGCAAAGCTGGTGTAAGCGATGGCGAGTGTATATTCCGTTTCCCAGGTGAATGCTTACATTAAGAACATGTTTGCCCAGGATTTTGCGCTGAACCGCATTTCCATCAAGGGCGAGGTGTCCAACTGCAAATACCATACGTCCGGGCACATTTACTTTACGCTGAAGGACGCGAAAGCGGCGATTGCGTGCGTGATGTTTGCCGGGCAGAGAAAAGGACTTAATTTTAAGCTGGAGGAAGGCCAGAAGGTCGTGGCGAAGGGAAGCGTGGAGGTCTACGAGCGGGATGGCCGCTACCAGCTTTACGCCCAGGAGATTACGAGGGAGGGCGTGGGAGATCTGTTTGAGCGGTTCCAGAAGCTTCGCGATGAACTGGAAGAGATGAGGATGTTTTCCGCCGAGTATAAGCGCCCGATTCCCAGATACGCCACAAAGGTTGGCATTGTCACCGCAAGTACGGGCGCGGCAATCCGCGACATCATGAATATTTCCGCAAGGCGCAACCCTTACGTCCAGCTTTACCTCTATCCGGCCCTCGTCCAGGGGGAACAGGCCAGGTACAGCATTGTGAAGGGAATTGAGACGCTGGATAAGATGGGACTCGACGTCCTGATCGTGGGAAGAGGCGGCGGTTCCATCGAGGATCTGTGGGCCTTTAATGAGGAAATGGTGGCGAGAGCCATTTTTGCCTGCAATACGCCGGTGATATCGGCGGTCGGACATGAGACTGACGTGACGATAGCCGATTACGTGGCTGATATGAGGGCGCCTACCCCGTCGGCCGCCGCAGAACTGGCGGTTTTTGATTACTCGCAGTTTGTAAGTCAGGTGGAATTGTACCGGGATGTGCTTTCCAAATCCATGGCGAGGCGCATCGAGCGTTACCGCTATCAGAAGGAACAGTTCCGGCTGAGAATCCAGCTCTTTGACCCGAGACGCCAGGTCCGGGAGAGCCGGCAGCGACTGGCGGACATGGAGGAGAAAGTGAAAGCTTCCATGGCAAATCACCTTCTCGATGACAGAAAAAGGGTTCAGGAGGCGGAGGCCAGACTGAAACTTTTAATGAAGGAACAGGCCGTGGGCGACCGTCACAGGCTGGAACTGCTGGTAAGCCGGCTGGATGGCCTGTCTCCGCTCAAGAAGATTGGCGGCGGCTATGGATTTTTAACCGATGAGAAGGAACTGCGGATTGAGTCGGTAGAACAGGTAAAGGAACAGGATGCGATCCACGTGAGAATTCGCGACGGCAGAATCGATGCTGTGGTGACAGAGGTTGTGAAGACGGAATTCGGAGCGGATAAGGCTGTCGGAGCGAAAAGGACCGGAAAGCCAAAGACGCATTCAGACAGATAGAAGACAGAGAAGGAAGAATCAAAAATGGCGGCAAAGAAAGAAAAAAGCGTGGAGGAGACTTTTAAGGAACTGGAAGAGATTATCCACAGGCTGGAGAGCGGGGAAAGTTCCCTGGAGGAATCCTTTAAATATTACGAGGCAGGAATGAAGCTGGTGAAATCCTGCAATGAAAAGATTGACAAAGTGGAAAAACAGATCATAGTGCTGGAGGAAGACGGTGAGCGCGATGGACTTTAAGGAAATACTGAAAAAGAGAACGGCCGAGGTGGAGGCTGTGGTGGAAGCGTACCTTCCGCCGGTAGAAGGATACCAGAAGACGGTGCTTGACGCCATGGATTACAGCGTCAGGGCGGGCGGAAAGAGACTTCGCCCCATGCTGATGGAAGAGACATACCGTTTATTCGGCGGCAGCGGCAGAGAGATCGAGCCGTTTATGGCGGCGATCGAGATGATTCACACCTCCTCGCTGATTCACGACGATTTACCGTGTATGGATAACGATGAGCTGCGCCGCGGGCTGCCGACCACGTGGGTGAAATACGGTTACGATATGGCGGTGCTGGCAGGGGATTCGCTTTTAATTTATGCGGTGGAGACGGCGGCGAAGGCATTTTCCATGACAGAGAGAGCCGGCCTGGTGGGCCGCTGTATCGGGATTCTTGCCGAAAAGACGGGAATCTATGGCATGATAGGTGGGCAGACTGTGGATGTGGAACTGACGAATCAGCCCATTCCGCATGAAAAGCTGGACTTCATCTATCATTTGAAGACGGGAGCGCTTTTGGAGTCCTCCATGATGATCGGCGCGCTTCTCGCCGGTGCAGACGAGGAGGAGACCCGGCTGGTGGAACAGATGGCCGCAGCCATCGGCCTTGCATTTCAGATTCAGGACGATATCCTGGATGTGACCAGCAGCATGGAAGTGCTGGGAAAGCCGGTACTCAGCGATGAAAAGAACAATAAAACCACTTATGTGACCCTGGAGGGGCTCGAGAAGGCAAAACAGGACGTGGCCCGGATTTCCGAC
>CAUEKH010000432.1 GCA_959018155.1 uncultured Hungatella sp. | reverse complement strand
GCAAAGGATATGGGAATTCTGACAGTCGGTGTCGTGACAAAACCGTGCCGTTTTGAAGCGAAGACACGTATGTCGAATGCGATCGCGGGTATCGAGCGCTTAAAAGAGAGCGTTGATACCTTAATTGTGATTCCGAATGATCGTCTGCTTGAGATTGTGGACAGGCGTACCACCATGCCGGATGCCTTAAAGAAGGCAGATGAGGTCCTTCAGCAGGCCGTTCAGGGTATTACTGACTTAATCAATGTGCCGGGTCTTATCAACCTGGATTTTGCTGATGTCCAGACTGTTATGACGGACAAGGGTATCGCACATATCGGTATCGGAAAGGCCAAGGGCGACGAGAAGGCTTTAGAGGCTGTGAAACAGGCTGTAGCCAGCCCGCTGTTAGAAACTACAATCGAGGGCGCTTCCCACGTAATTATCAATATCTCCGGCGATATCAGCCTGATTGAGGCCAATGAGGCGGCAAGCTACGTACAGGAACTGGCAGGAGATGATGCGAATATTATCTTTGGCGCCATGTATGATGAGACGGCTCAGGATGAAGCGAGTATCACGGTTATCGCTACCGGCCTCGATATGCAGACAGAGACTCCTGTGGGCAATGTGATGGGCAAGTTCACCAGTCAGGCACCGTATAAGCCAAATAAGACAGCTGTTCCGAACCAGGGCAGCAACCAGGAGGCTGCGGCAACCGCACCGAACTACAACCAGGGCTATGGACAGAATTACGGCGCACAGAACTATGGCGGCGGTAATCCGAACTACAATTCCAATCCGAATTATAACCCGAATCCGAATTACAATCCAAACCAGGGATATAATCCGAACTATAACAGACCGAATTACAACGGACAGGCTGGCGCACCGGGCGCTTCCCAGGGTGCAGGTCAGAACTACAGACCAACTGTGAATAAGGAAGTCCAGATCAACATTCCGGACTTTTTAAAGAACAAGAGATAAAGCAGCTACATAATTGTGGGGTGCCTCCGACAGCCGTTTTTTGAGCGGTTTCCGGCAGCACCCCCTTTGTGTTTTGTGGCGATGAGGCATGACCCTGTGATTGATCGAATCTAAGGAGGACAAGAGATGGCAGACGGGACAGGAAATAATGAGATGGACTGGGAGATGTCCGAGGATTTTTACAGTGGTGACGGGGATGGAAAATCCATGTCCCTGGAGGATTTTATTACTGAGGATGATTTAAAGCAGGAGGATATGGGCGTGGCTCACAATACAGACGAACTGCTGAATAAGACGGCCGCGGATGTCCACCGTGTGATGGAACTGGCTTTAGCCGGCAACAACATTGAGACGATTGCTGAGATGACGGGACTCGATAAGCAGTATGTCTACGATATTCAGGTATGTGCCCAGGGCTTCCGGGAAGACGATGAAATCGCGGTGGCTCACCTGCTTCTGGGATAGGTAACTTCTGGAAGAAGAGACGAAAGAATACAGGGGGAGAAAGATGGTAAAGAAGATATGTCCGGTATGTGACCTGCCGATCAATGTGACCGGCTACTGTCCAAGATGTAAGCGTATTGTGAAGCATCCTTATCTTCAGGATGTGGATTACTATTTAAATGAGAGCCATCCGCCGAATGAGACGGAGTGTGAATTCCATAACCCGTATCTGGAAGCGGACCACCATGCGGAATATACGGCTTCTTCTACGGCTTCTTCCACGGCTTCCGGGCAGGGGAATGTAAGCCGTCCGATGCAGGCGGCTGGTGGCCGGAGCCTGGGGAATACGGGCGGTATGGGAAGTACAGGCAGTGCGGGAAGCATAGGCAGTGCGGGCAGTATAGGAAGCACTGGCAGTGTGGGAAGTACAGGCAGTATGGGCGGTACAGGAAATACGATTCCGCGGGCGTTTGGAAGCCCTTCGGCCCGGACTGTGGGCAGAAGTGAGGCGGGAACGGGAACAGATACCTGGGCCGGGGGACAGCCGTCTGCCACAGGCAGTCAGACGTATCAGAGTAACCCGGCGGGCTCTTCCGCTTCCGGTCAGTACCGGATGCCAACCGGAAGTTATACCAACAGAACGACAGGTACCGCGGCCAGCCGTAAGGGCACGGATAAGTCGACAAGAAGCGTTCTGGCAGTCCTTTTGGTCTGTGTGATCTCAATTTTTGCAGTGGCCCTGGCAACTGTTGGCAGCTTTGTGGCGAGACAGGCAAAGTTCGGGCAGGCTGATGCTGAAATTGAGGAATATGAAAGTGAATATAAGGAGTTTACCGATGAAGAGGTTATCGCGGCAGGAGAGCCGTGCCTCGGATACGACCATTTTCCATTTGACGGCAGCACGCTGGTGGAACCAATGTGGGATGTGGTAAATGCTTCCAGTTATGGATATGTCGTCAACAGTAAAGAAGATTTTACGGATAATTATGCGTTTGACGAGGAATCCACCTATTATGAGAGTATTCATAACCTCTATTTAGATGATGAGACAACGGCCGGCTTAGACGTGCAGGACGACGCTTATTTTTATCAGTATCTCTCCATTAACTACGATACGGTGACAGGGCAGCTTCACAATTACTATTCTAATTTGAGCAGCAAAGAGGCCACTGTCGATTTTCTGGAGCAGTTCCTGACCATGGCGGAAGCCGCGGCCGGGGTGCCGGAGGAGGAATGCCAGACACAGGCCATTATGGAAGAGGCGCGGGAGATTATCATCAACAAACAGAACAACTATATTTACAGGGGAATGTTTGTTGTGGAAATCTATCAGGGTGAGGATTCGGTTTACGTGTCGATCTATTACAATACTCCGGAAGAAGAGTTTGACGCGGAGATTTGATTGGTTTGATAATAATACAGACTGGTTTGACAAAAAAGGCTGGTTCGACAAATGATTGACAATTTCGCAAAAGTGTGTTATATTAATCACAATCGTAAGAGGGAGTAGCTGCTGGCCGATGGTCAGATAAGGTTGCGTCAACCCGATAAAATTATTTTTATCCGCATCTTTATGAAACGTGCAAGACTTTTATTGATATCAGGAATGGTGTCAGTAAAAGTCTTTTTTTTTGAA
>CAUEKH010000431.1 GCA_959018155.1 uncultured Hungatella sp. | reverse complement strand
AACGATGCTGCCGATTAGAATGAGGGCATCAACTTGATTTTCCGTCATCACCTTTAACTACTTAACTTCTTCGTACTCATCATGGTCCGTGTGCGCCAGCAAGTGTTGATATCCGGCCCGGGACAGCACAATGCTGATTCCGGCCACCATCCGGCTGATGGAGTCAGAATTGATTTTAGGAATAATCACACCGATCAGATTTGTCTTTTTCGTCCTCAGCATCTGCGCCTGGGCGGACGGCTTATATCCCGTCTCCTCGATCACCTTTCTGATTTTTTCCTTTTTTTCCTCACTGACGTACCCATCATTTAAAAATCTGGAAACTGTAGCTCTCGATACACCTGCCAGACTGGCTATCTCATTTATATTCATCGTATCACCCTGTCTGTTGGCGGCATTCCAAACCGCTCACGCCTTCTGTCGATTCTGCCGGGTCGGGCAGCGCTCTTTCGCTCTTTGACCCTGCCGGCTTTTCTTTAGTTTATCATTATTCGAAAAAGCTTTCAATCCCGTTATCACAAAAACGCCGGAAGGAATGCTCGGTGGTCGTAAAACAGTAAAATATCAGATTCATCATCGGCTACGCGCCTGCGGAGCTGAACATCACTTTATCCTGGAAAGCGAGAAAAGAATTTGTTGGATTCCCTCGTAGATTTCCTCCTGGTTCTTTTTGATTTCTTCAATGTTGGCTTCATAGATGCTGCCTGTTTCGTTAAGCCATTTTGCAATTTGATTTTCGCTGTTATACAGATTTCAGCCGTTTCTTCAAGATGCCATGCTGAAATTTATCGCATTAAAGTGTAACATTTTTGAAAACACGCCCCAGGATTACCTTGGATCATGTGAAAATCAATCAAATGGTTTGTAGTCTGTTGCTACCTTTAAGCAGGCTTCGGGATTGCCGTTGAGTATCTAAGTTGAGTATCTAATCTGCGTATGCAACCGGGTCATTGTAGATAAGACAGTCAGGCTCCGACCGCTGATACATATTGTCTGCGACCTCATTTTCAACGGCAATGGGATCAATGGCAATCATGCTTCCAGCCGAGAACTTCAGCTCCACGCAGGCGGTGTCCATATTGAACTCGCAAGATAATAGATGTTTCATACTAAAACCTCCGTAATTTCAATGTTTTGGTGATAAAAAAGAATCCCCGCCGGGAAAAAAGCATCTCGCTTTTCTCTCCGGCCAGGGATTCCTCATTTTTAACTCTGGCTGATTCACGAACCGTCTGACGTCTGAATTCACTTCACAGCCCGGTCATCTTCACTCTTATCTCTTTATTCTTCCACTTCCGAAACTTCAATTCCCAGTTCTTTCAGCTGGCCTTCGTCAACCGGGGTCGGTGCTTCTGTCATCAGACAGGAGGCATCCTTCACCTTCGGGAACGCGATCACGTCACGGATGCTGTCAGCGCCAACCATCAGCATGATCAGACGGTCGAGGCCGTAAGCCAGTCCCGCGTGAGGCGGAACACCGTACTTAAATGCTTCCAGTAAGAATCCAAACTGATCCTGCGCCTTCTCCGGTGTAAATCCGAGAACCTCGAACATCTTTGACTGGATATCGCTCTGGTGGATTCGAACGGAACCGCCGCCCAGCTCCGTACCATTTAACACGATGTCGTAAGCCTTTGCGCGGACCGCACCCGGGTCACTGTCAATCAGCGCCCAGTCTTCGTCCATCGGCATGGTAAATGGATGGTGCATGGCAACGTATCTTCCCTGCTCCTCTGAGTATTCCAGAAGCGGGAACTCTGTTACCCATAAGAACTTAAAATCATCTTTTTTCAGTAAATCAAGCTGTCTTGCCAGTTCCAGTCTCAGGTTTCCAAGTACGTCGAATACGACTTTATCCTTATCGGCTGCAAATAACAGCAAATCGCCCGGCTTTCCATCCATGGCGGTTACCAGAGCGGCAAGCTCCTCTTCCTTCATGAACTTGGCAAAGGAGGACTTGTATGTGCCATCCTCATTGACTGCCAGATAAGCCAGCCCCTTCGCTCCAAAACCTTTTGCGAACTCTACGAGAGCGTCGATTTTCTTACGCGGCATAGCGCCCTGGCCTTCCGCGTTAATACCGCGGACAGAACCGCCATTTTCCAGCGCGTTCTTAAATACGGCAAACTCTGAGCCTCTTACCACATCGGAAACATTCTTCAGTTCCATTCCAAACCGTAAATCCGGCTTATCGGAACCAAAGCGGTCCATGGCCTCTCTCCATGTCATACGCTGGATCGGAAGCTGTACATCGAAACCGCAGATTTCTTTAAATAACTTCTTTAACAGACGCTCATTGACATCTAAAACATCTTCCACATCGACAAAGGAAAGTTCCATATCAATCTGGGTGAACTCCGGCTGTCTGTCGGCACGCAAATCCTCATCGCGGTAGCATCTGGCCAGCTGGAAATACCGGTCGTAACCGGAACACATGAGAAGCTGCTTAAATAACTGCGGAGACTGTGGAAGCGCGTAGAAAGAGCCTGGATGAACACGGCTCGGCACCAAATAGTCACGGGCGCCTTCCGGTGTGCTCTTAATCAGGGTCGGCGTCTCAATCTCCAAAAATCCTTCTTCTGCCAGAAATGCTCTCGTCAGCGTCGCAACACGGCTTCTCACCATGATATTTTTCTGGATATCAGGTCTTCTCAAATCGAGATAACGGTATTTTAAACGAAGGTCTTCCTTCGTCTTGCTGTTCTCCTCAATTGGGAATGGCGGCGTCTCAGATTCGGAAAGAATCCGGATGCTCTCCGCAATCACCTCAATATCACCGGTCGCCAGATTTTCGTTGACAGCGCCGCCGCGCTTCTCCACATGGCCTGTGACAGCGATGACAAACTCGCTTCTCAGCTTCTCAGCCTTTGCGAAATTCTCAGCCCCGCAGTTGCTCTCCTCGAAAATAATCTGTAAAATACCGGAACGATCTCTTAAATCCACGAAAATAATTCCGCCCTTATTTCTGCTCTTCTGAACCCAGCCCATGACGGTAACAGTCTCACCCACATTGGACACGCTTACTTCGGTACATCTATGGGACCGTTTCAG
>CAUEKH010000430.1 GCA_959018155.1 uncultured Hungatella sp. | reverse complement strand
AAACTG
Organism: uncultured Hungatella sp.; assembly: GCA_959018155.1. Lineage (GTDB taxonomy): Bacteria > Bacillota > Clostridia > Lachnospirales > Lachnospiraceae > Hungatella. The sequence continues at coordinate 3,047 of CAUEKH010000430.1, read as the reverse complement.
TTTTTCTTCGTCCAGCTTATGAGAACGCAGCATGTCGGCATAGCCGATAATGGCAGTCAGAGGCGTCTTTAATTCGTGGGCAAACGCAGCCACAAATTCCTCTCTCGAATGGATCTCATCCTCCAGCCGGGCGATATTTTCCTCCAGCGCATTTGCCATGCGGTTGAAATCGAGGGTCAGCTGGCCCAGTTCGTCGTCGCTGACTTTTCTTGCCCTGTAATCGTAATCCCCCGCCGCCATCCGCCTCGTCGCCCTGGTCAGAAGGCGAATCGGCCGCGTCAGCCAGGATGAAATAAAGTGCATGAGCAGGGTTCCGACCGCCAGCATAATCACCGTGACCCTGCGGTAAACGGAAAAGCCGGTGGCCCGATCCTTAAATACCTCAGAGACATCCCGAAGCGTCTCCAAATACAGAATCCGGTCCAGGGCATTGACGGTTATTCCGGTCTGGACGCAGTAGCCATTCTGAAGGCTGACAATCCGGTACGTCCTCGTGTCCTCACCCGTTCTGGAAATCAGCGCATCATCCACATCAAAGCCGTCCGCGGCATAGAGAATCCGTTTCTGTTCGTCGAAAATCCGAAGCTTTCGGCCACGGCCCCCGGCCTCTAAATTGGAGGCAATCTGCTTCGTGGTGTCATCCTGAAGGACATCATATTTGGCGGGAACATTTAACGCTGCCGTCTCGAAGGCAAACTTTAAAATGCTGCTCTCGTCCAGCGCCTGCCCGATTTCCCGATCAAGCGCCCGCTCAAATACGTAATTTACATAGTAATAACCGCTGAATCCAAAGGCCGCGGCCATCAGCGCCATGGTCCAGAGCAGCAGCTTAAATGAAAATTTCATGCAGAACCTCCCACTGACTTCTTTTGCCGGCCTCACATGCGCCTTGTATTATCCGGCACCTCTAAGCGGTATCCTACTTTATAAACCGCCACAAGCCTGGGAACAATGCCGGAAATATCGTCCGTCATACCTTCCCAGCCCAGCTTCCGTCTCAGCCGCTGCACGTGTAAATCCAGAGTCCGGCTGTCCCCGGAATACTCCCCTTCCCAAACCTTCTCATAAAGCGTCTCCCGAAACAGCGCAACATTTTTATTTCTGATAAAGAGAACGAGAAGGCCAAATTCCTTGTTGGTCAACTCCACCGGCCTTCCGGCTTTTGTCACGGTCCTGGCTTCTACATCCACTTCCACGTCACCGGCGGACAGCCGCTTTGCCATCTTGTTGTAACGCCTTAAAACGGCCTCCACCCTGGCGACCAGTTCCACCACATCGAAGGGCTTTACCAGGTAATCGTCAGCCCCCAGCTTTAACCCCCTGACCTTGTCCTTCACCTCATATTTCGCAGTAATGAAAATGACCGGGATTTCCAGCGGGCGGATATACTCCATAATGTCAAAGCCATCGACTCCCGGCAGCATGATATCGAGAAGAATTAAGTCAAAGGTTTCATTTTCAATGATCTGAAGCGCCTTTAATCCATCCTGGACCGAGGTGCAGTGGTATCCGGCCTCTGATAAATTCATATCAATCAAATCACAAATTGGTTTCTCATCGTCGACAATCAGTATTTTTATCATTTCATCTCTCTCCATCCCCAAAAAGCCCGTAATTTTTCCACGAGTTCATCCATGGTATCTTCCTCATTGCAGCGGTACTGCTTCTTTATCTGTGCATCCGCATAGAAACCGCCCGTCCGCTGGTAATAGACGGAGTAATCGTTCTCCACCACAGACTCCCCCGCCCTGTCATCGTAGCTGTAGGCTGCAAGCGCCACAATATCCTTCATGCCGTCGCCATCCACATCGCGGCAGGTAATGCCCTTTAGCGCATAGAGATTCTCATAATCCCCCATGGGCTGAAAACTCCATACGATATACCCCTGTTCATTTACAAGATAAATCATAAACACCGTGTATTCCGCCATGCGGTACGTCCCCGGCACCACCAGAAGCTTTCCCAGCTTTTCAAACTGCCTCCAGTAGCACTGCTCCGAGACAATGGAAAGCCCCTGCTCTTCCAGTTCATCCAACGTTGTGGCGTATATAAGAATTCCGTAGAATATCCTTCCGTGACAAAGGAGACGATAAAACGGATGCTCTTGTTCATTCCAAACCGGTTAATCCGGTCAGAAAGCCGCCAGTCGCGGTAAAAACCGGTTTCATTCTGAAAGAGAACGTCTCCCACCTTGTATGGCCTGTCTTCCGCGCCGTCCTCCTTCTCACAGGAGGTGATCAGGATGATATCCGTCAGTCCGTCTCCGTTTAAATCCTGAAAGGATACGGCCGAAATCCCCCGGTTGGGCGGTTGTAACATTCCCCGGTTCTGATTGTTCGTCTCCAGCTGATCGCTTTTAAAAACAATCGTTCCATCGCTGTCCATAAGAAAGATGGCCAGGCGGCCGGACTGCTCATCGAGAGCCGGCAGGAAAGTGACTTCGCCGAATGGCTTCGTTGTGATGGGAAATACCTGATTTTCAATGATTTGAAAGCCGTTTTCGGCAATCTTACTCTTCTCCCGTATTTTTTCCAGACGTTCCTGGTACGCCTGATACAGCACCGCGGCCGATGAAGCCTCCTTTGCTGTACCGGCTTCCTTTGCTGTATTTACTTCCCTTACCCGAACTGCCTCCTCCGCCACACATTTCACAGACGGTAAGGCCAGAATGAGAAAAAGTGCCAGAATGGCAGCCACGATTCTCCGGCTGTGCCGGCGGGGCGGCCAATGTTCGTTTCTTTTATTCAAATGGATTCACCAGCTTTTCTTTTATCTTCCATACTATCTGAAAATCATACCACACATTTGGTGGCAGATCCATATCTGCGTTTTATCTCTCAAAAATAAATGTCAGGCCTCTGACTCACAGTCGAGGGGAGGATTTTATCTGACAAAATCCTCCCCTCAAATCTGCTACCAGTTGTGATCCACATACTGTCTTGCCAGTTCAATCAAATAATGGCATGGCGCTTCAAGCCATGGCTCCTCCCGGTAAAGTATGTAGTGAACCCGGTACATCTTCGGTTCCAGAGAAAAGTAAGTAATCG
>CAUEKH010000429.1 GCA_959018155.1 uncultured Hungatella sp. | reverse complement strand
TAAATCTTAACTCGCCAAAAATCCATTTCCAATGATTTCACTGGAATTCGAGATGAGGATAAATGCATCCGGCTCCACACACCGGATATAATTTCGTAATTTCAGAGCCTGGGAACGCTTCATGGTCGTCAAAATAACCGTCTTCTTATTGTGGCTGAACGCCCCCTGCGCCTCGTAGACCGTGGCGCTCCGATTCAGTTCGTGAATGATATAATCACAGATAGGCGCCGGGTCGTCACAGATGATGCTGAAACATTTGCAGAGGTTGATATTCTCTATCACCTCATCAATAACGAGAGATTTTGCCAGCAGGCCCAGGGCCGAGAAGAGGCCTGTCTCCGGCCCGAACACGAAAAATGCCAGAACAACAGCCGCCATATCCACAAGCAGCAGGACCGTACCGATAGGAACGCTGGTGTACTTCTTCAAAATCATGGCAATGATATCGGTTCCGCCGCTGGAAGCGCCGATATGGAACAGCAGGGCGGATCCGACTCCCGGCAGAAGGATTGCAAAAATCAGTTCCAGAAGCGGTTCCCCCGTCATGGGACCACTTAAGGGAAATGTATGTTCAAAATACGTCAGCGTGACGCTCATCATCAGGCTGGCATACACCGTCCTGATCCCAAACCCGCTGCCTAAGAAAATAAATCCGATGGCCAGCAGCGCCATATTCACGATTGTAGTAAAATCGCTGGCCGACCAGTGCGTCAAGGCGCTCACAACCGTGGCAAATCCCGTCACTCCTCCAAAAGCAAAATTATTGGGGAATTTAAAGAAATAAATTCCAACCACCATAATCCAGATACTGACCGTGATGAGTCCATATTCTACCAATGTCCGCAAGTACCTGTTTCCAATCTGTTTCATGACTCTTTTTTGTTACCTCCCAAGTCTGCCCTCCGGCAGTTTTTTCTGACTTCTGTCAGATAATTCCCACTAGAATATAACGCAGTCTTATCACAATTACAAACACGAAAGAGGCTGACCCTGCCACAACATTTTCATTGTGGCTGAGTCAGCCTCCACTTCTGTTCTTTTATTTAAAAATCAGAAATCTTTATACTTCTGAAAATCCCGCGCTCTGAAGGAACCGGCCAAACGCCGCTCTGCCTTCCGGTGTGCACTTGTAGACCCCTGCATCCTCGAGAACGCGCTCAAAGACAAGGCCGACCTCTTCTCTTAACACAGCGTCGACATTCTCCTTCGTAATCTCAGGATATTTTGGAAGGAATTCCTCTACCCAGTCCGCATGTTTTTCAATCGTCTCATTGCTGCGGATATCCTTCTTCTCCACGATATACTCTGCCAGAAGTCCCAGTTCCGTCTTAAGTCTCGACGGAAGCACCGCCAGTCCCATTACCTCAATCAGGCCGATGTTCTCCTTCTTGATATGGTGAAGTTCCTGATGGGGATGGTAAACTCCAAGAGGAAATTCCTCTGTCGTGATGTTGTTGCGCAGAACTAAATCCAGTTCATACATCCCGCCATTCTTTCTGGCGATCGGGGTGATGGTATTATGGGGCTCTCCGTCTGTCTCAGCGAAGATAAATGCCTCCTCATCCGTGTACTCTCTCCAGGCGGCCAAAACCTTCGTTCCCAGTTCAATCAAATCCTCCGGGTTCTTGCTGCGCGTCCTTAAGACCGCCATGGGCCATTTGACAATCCCGGCTTCTACACCATCAAATCCGGCCGGCTGATAGTACTTCTCTACCGGCGCTTTCGCCATGGCAAAGGTGTAATTACCGCCCTGGAAATGGTCATGGGACAGAATCGAACCGCCCACAATCGGTAAATCCGCGTTGGACCCTAAGAAGTAGTGGGGGAACATCTTCACAAAATCAAACAGCTTTACAAATGTATCCCGCTCGATCTTCATTGGAATATGCTGGCCGTTAAAGACGATGCAGTGCTCATTATAGTAGACGTATGGAGAGTACTGGAATCCCCACTGGCTGTGATTGATCTCCATGCGGATAATGCGGTGGTTGTTCCGCGCCGGATGGTTGGTACGGCCGGCATACCCTTCATTCTCCATGCAGAGCTGGCACTTCGGATATCCGCTCTGCTTTGCCAGCTTGGCGGCGGCGATAGCCTTGGGATCTTTCTCCGGCTTTGATAAGTTCACGGTAATATCGAGATCGCCATACTTCGTCGCAGTCACCCATCTCATGTCTTTTTTAATGCGGTAGCGGCGGATATAGTCGGAATCCTGGCTCAGCTTATAATAATAATCGGTTGCCGCTTTCGGGGACTGGTTGTTATAGATATCCCAGAACTTTTTCTGAATCTCTCCGGGCCTGGCCATCAGACAGTTCATTAACTTCGTGTCAAATAAATCCCTGTATGTAATGCTGTCCTCCTCAAGCACCCCTGTCTCATAGGCATAGTCGAGAAGTTCCTTCAATGTGGATTCCAAATCAATCTCTCCGGTCTCGCCCTCCGGCTCCTCATACTCGTCCATCTTCATGACATCGAGAATCTGGTTGGTGGTATAGATTTTGTCTGCCTCTTCTATCAGACCTGTATCAAGGCCATATTGCACCAGTTTTTTAATCGCCTCGTAAATCATCCCAATCCCTCCTGTTTCAATAAATTTCTTCACAATTAATTATAGCTTCCAATTGCTGGTAAAACAATACACAATTCTTCGTTTTCCCTATAATTTTTTTATGAACCGTGTCAGGCGTTCCACAATCAGCCCGCCCACAAGCCCCACCGCAAGCCCTGCGGCAGTTCCGGCTATCAGAAGTACCGGAAGATAGACGAACACTCCAGCCTGCTTCACCACAAAGGCGGCGACCGTCAGCTGACCGATATTGTGGCAGATTCCGCCGAGGATGCTGATCCCCACGGAACTGAATATTTCCTTCTTTTTGCAGACTGCCATGACAGTGATACTCAAAAGCCAGCCGCCCAGGCTGTACATCATGCTGAATGTATTGCCAAAGGTAAAGCCCACCAGGATAATCCTGACCACGGAAATCACCACGGTTCCGCCGATTCCAACCGTATAGAGCCCGACAATCGTGACAAGATTCGCCAGCCCCAATTAA
>CAUEKH010000428.1 GCA_959018155.1 uncultured Hungatella sp. | reverse complement strand
CCATGGTTCGGAGCACAAGTGCATTAACTGCATCGAGCACGGATTAGAGCTGACCGTGGACAATGTAAGGGCCAGTTCCAAGGAGCATAAGCGCTGCGGGACCAGCTTCATCATGATCGTTATGGTAATCAGTATCCTGTTCTTCATGGTAATCCGCGTAGACACCATATGGCTGCGCGCGGTCAGCCGGATTGTGCTGATTCCGGTGATTGCCGGAGTTTCCTATGAATTTCTGCGTCTGGCAGGCCGGAGTGACTCGAAAATCGTGGATATTTTGAGCAGGCCGGGAATGTGGATGCAGGGACTTACAACGAAGGAGCCGGACGACTCCATGATAGAGGTAGGAATTGCGTCAGTGGAGGCGGTATTCGACTGGCGGGAGTTTTTGCAGAAGAATTTTCCGGAGAGACAGGGATGAAGCTGACTTTACAGACACTGCTGGACGAGGGGAGCAGAAGACTTGAGGAGGCGGGGATTGAGGAATCACTTCTGGACGCCAAGTATCTGCTCTTTGAAGCGTTTTGCACCGATATGACACATTTTATCATGAACAGAAATGAGGAACTGCGCGATGAGGATACGGTTAAAAGAGCCGTAGCGGTTTACCGTGAGACGATTGGAAGACGGGCCATGAGGATTCCGCTGCAGCAGATTACAGGCAGCCGCGGATTTATGGGCCTGGATTTCTATGTAAATGAACACGTACTGATTCCGAGACAGGACACGGAAACACTGGTCGAAGAGGTCTTAAAAGATTTTAAAGGGAAAGATAAGAGTGACAGGACGGTTCTCGACATGTGCGCCGGGAGCGGCTGCATCGGACTGAGCCTGATGGTGCTTGGCGGCTTTTTCCATGTGACGGAGGCGGACATTTCAGCGGAAGCCTTAAAGGTGGTTAAGAGGAACGCAGAGAGGCTGCTGGAAGACGGTTGGGAAGACCGGGTGTCGCTGCTGGAGGGCGATTTATTTTCATCGTTTGCAGGGAAACGCGAATTCGATGTGATAGTCTCCAATCCGCCCTATATCCCCACCGCCGTGATTGAAGGGCTGGAGCCGGAGGTGAAGGACCACGAGCCGCGGATTGCGCTGGATGGGAAAGAAGACGGACTCTATTTTTACAGAAGACTTGTGAAGGAGTGTCCGAGGTATTTGAAGCCGGGCGGAACCGTCTACTTTGAAATAGGTTACGACCAGGGCGAGGCGGTGAGCGCTCTCTTAAGGGAGGCCGGATTTCAGGATGTGTGCGTGATAAAAGATGCGCCGGGACACGACCGCGTAGTGAAAGGTGTTCTGGAAAGTTAGCGGGGAAGCGCGTATTTCCCCAGGGAGAGAGGACGAACGCATAAAAGTGTGCGGAAATCCTTGTGATAATTTGGAGGTTACCCATGTTTGATAAATTAGATGATATTTTAATCCATTATGAAGAACTGATGCAGGAACTCAACAATCCTTCTGTGACCGAGGATCAGAACCGGTTTCGGAAGCTGATGAAGGAGCAGGCGGATCTGGCGCCGCTCGTTGAGACGTATACCGAGTACAAGAAAGCGAAACAGACCGTGGAAGACAGCCTGGCCCTTCTGGAAGAAGAGAATGACGAGGAAATGCGGGAACTGGCAAAAGAGGAGCTTTCTGACGCCAGGAAAGAGATTGAGAGGCTGGAGCAGGAGTTAAAGATTCTTCTTCTGCCGAAGGACCCCAACGATGACAAGAACATTGTCTTGGAGATCCGGGCCGGCGCAGGCGGCGACGAGGCGGCCTTATTTGCGGCGGAGCTGTACCGGATGTATGTGAACTATTCCGAAAGCCAGCACTGGAAGGTAGAGTTAATCAGTGTCAATGAAAATGGAATCGGCGGCTTTAAAGAGGTTATGGCCATGGTGACAGGAAAAGGCGCCTATTCGAAGCTGAAATACGAGAGCGGCGTCCACCGCGTCCAGCGTGTTCCGGAGACGGAGAGCGGCGGACGAATCCACACCTCCACGGCAACTGTCGCGGTGATGCCGGAGGCCGAGGAAGTCGATGTGGTGATCGAGGATAAGGACTGCCGGATTGATGTCATGCGTGCCTCCGGAAATGGCGGCCAGTGCGTCAATACGACCGACTCCGCGGTTCGTTTAACCCATATTCCCACGGGAATTGTGATCTACAGCCAGACTGAGAAATCGCAGCTTCAGAATAAGGAGAAGGCATTCCGCCTGCTTCGTTCCAAGCTGTACGATATGGAGATGGAGAAGCGTCAGAATTCCGAGGCTGAGGAGCGCCGGAGCCAGATTGGTACCGGGGATCGTTCCGAGAAAATCCGTACCTACAATTTCCCACAGGGGCGTGTGACGGATCACCGGATTAAGCTGACACTCTATAAGATTGATTCCATCATGAACGGCGATATCCAGGAACTTTTAGACAGCCTGATTGCGGCCGACCAGGCGGCGAAGCTGGCAAAGGTGAATGAGAACTGAGAAATGGTTCTGTGAGAAATCCTGAGTTTGGTGAGAAAAAATTAAGACAGGAAGAGGAAAATGCCCGACATTGGCTTAGATGGCTGATGTCGGGCGCTTTTTGTGTCTCACAGGGGGTGGGCTGCGAAATCTGAACACTCTGACTGACCCGGGAGAAGAACCATTTTGATTCCATTTCATATAATTAATAGAAAAGATTTATCTGTTAAGAGGTTCTTATGGCCGATGGCAACTTAGGTTCAATCGTTTCTCAGGGAAATGTTCTTCGGATTAACAACGCATTTGTCGAAGAAGTTTCCTGCGACAGAAGAAATACAGGATACTTAATTATTTCCTACGCTGTTCCAAGACAGGGTGGGATTACGACAGTAGAGCGGCTGCGGTTAAATGTCAGCAACAATACTGTCATTTTAAATTCATTCAGACTGCCGGTCCGTCTTTGTGATATCCGCCGTGGAATGCGGATTGATACCACATTTTCATCGCGCATGACGCGGAGCATTCCCCCTCAGGCGAATGTATTTACAATCGTTGTGAGAAGACCGGTTCAGCCCACCACAAATGTTACAACGGGAAGAGTTGTGTGGGTTGACGCAAA
>CAUEKH010000427.1 GCA_959018155.1 uncultured Hungatella sp. | reverse complement strand
GCCATATCGTGACGGCCTCCTCCGACGACAGCTACGGCGGAACGGTGAAGGTATCGGTCGGTATCACCCTGGACGGAGCAATCACCGGTGTGGAAATCCTGGAAATCAATGATACTCCTGGTCTTGGTATGAAGGCGAAGGAACCTGCTTTCAAGGACCAGTATAAAGGAAAAAGTGTAGAAGAATTCACTGTGACGAAGACGGGAAGCACATCTGATTCCGAGATTAACGCGATCAGCGGTGCGACCATTACTTCCAGCGCAGTGACAAATGCAGTGGACGCGGCTCTCTATTTTGCGGCTAACTGCATACCGCAGTAGGAGGTGGGAAGATGAATAAATGTTCAGAACGTTTATATAACGGTATTGTAAAAGAGAACCCTACCTTCGTCCTGATGCTTGGTATGTGCCCGACGCTGGCCGTAACAACATCAGCCATCAATGGCCTTGGAATGGGTCTTTCCACTACCGTAGTTTTAATGTTTTCCAATATGATTATTTCAGCGCTTCGTAAGGTGATTCCGGACCGTGTGAGAATTCCGGCCTACATCGTTATCGTGGCGACCTTAGTTACAATCGTGCAGCTGCTTTTACAGGCATACGTGCCCAGCTTAAATGCGGCTCTCGGCATCTATATCCCGTTAATCGTGGTAAACTGTATCATCCTTGGCCGTGCGGAGTCCTATGCATCCAAGAATCCGGTAGCTGCTTCCACCTTCGACGGTATCGGCATGGGCCTTGGCTTTACCATCGCCTTAACGTGTATCGGCCTCGTCCGCGAGATTTTAGGCGCAGGTTCCTTCTTTGGTCTTGCGTTTATCCCGGAGGATTTCCATATCTCCATCTTTGTTCTGGCGCCGGGTGCATTCTTTGTTCTGTCAATTTTAACAGCGCTTCAGAATAAGTTCAAAGCGCCTTCTGCAACGAACGGATCCGCACCGCAGTCGAAGTTAGCCTGCGGCGGTGACTGTATGAACTGTTCCGGTTCCTCCTGTATGGCCAACCATGAGATCCTGGAGACGAGACGGAGACAGGCAGAAGAGGACGCCCTTGCAGCCAAAAAGGCTGAACTGGCAAAGAAGGAAGCGGCATTAAAGGCTGCTACCTCGAAAAAAGAAGATTAGGGGGTGGATAACAGATGAAAGAATTATTTTTAATCGCCGTTGGCTCGGCACTTGTAAATAACGTTGTATTAAGCCAGTTCCTCGGTCTCTGTCCATTCCTTGGAGTATCGAAAAACGTAAAGACTTCTGCCGGCATGGGCGCAGCCGTAATTTTCGTTATCACGATTGCGTCGTTTGTAACCAGTGTGATTTACAAGTATATCCTGGCATATGAGTTCGTTCTCGGCGGCCAGAAATTTACACTGGAATTTTTACAGACCATCGTATTTATCCTGGTAATCGCCGCCCTGGTGCAGTTTGTGGAGATGTTCTTAAAGAAGTCCATGCCGCCCCTTTATGAGGCTCTCGGTGTGTATCTTCCGCTGATTACAACCAACTGTGCCGTTCTCGGTGTGGCTCTGACAAACGTTCAGAAGTCCTACTCCATCCTGGAGAGTGTCATCAACGGTATCGGAACTTCCGTGGGCTTTACCATCGCTATCGTGATGTTAGCCGGTGTGAGAGAGCGGATTGAGCATAATGATGTTCCGTACTCCTTCCAGGGGTCACCAATTGTATTGATTACCGCAGGTCTGATGGCAATTGCATTTTTCGGATTTTCCGGATTAATTTAAGGGGAGGAGACGAAAATGATTACAGGTATTATCATAGCGGCAGCCGTAGTAGGTATCCTCGGTATTTTAATTGGTGTCTTCTTAGGCGTAGCCAGCGAAAAATTTAAAGTAGAGACAGATGAGAAAGAAATCCTCGTGCGCAACGAGCTGCCGGGCAACAACTGCGGCGGCTGCGGTTACGCAGGCTGTGATGCCCTCGCAAAGGCAATTGCGGCTGGCGAGGCAGAAGTAGGGGCGTGTCCGGTAGGCGGCGCTTCCGTGGCTGCCAAAATCGGCGCCATCATGGGTGTGGACAGTGGCTCTTCCGTAAAGAAGGTTGCGTTTGTCAAGTGTAAAGGCACCTGTGACAAGACGAGAGTTCAGTACAACTACTACGGTATTGATGACTGTAAGAAAATCACAGTCGTTCCGGGACTGGGCGAGAAGGCCTGTGCCTACGGTTGTATGGGCTACGGATCCTGCGTGAAAGCGTGTGCTTTCGATGCCATTCATGTGGTGGATGGCGTGGCAGTGGTCGACAAAGAGAAATGCGTTGCCTGTGGCAAATGTGTCGCGTCCTGCCCGAACCATTTAATTGAACTGGTTCCCTATGACGCAAAACACCTTGTCCAGTGCAATTCCCACGACAAGGGCAAAGATGTCAAGGCAAAATGCAGCGCCGGCTGTATCGCCTGCACACTCTGTACGAAGCAGTGTGAGTTTGACGCCATCCACATGGATAACAACGTCGCTGTCATTGATTACGAGAAGTGTACGAACTGCGGCAAGTGCGCGGAGAAGTGTCCGGTGAAGGTCATCCAGTAGGGGCGGCCTGGCTGAATAATGAAAAACTCAGGTACTGTCTGGTTTTCAGAATTGGAGACCGGACAGTGCCTGTGTTTTTATACGGCTATGCGACCCGTACCGTGGCTATTATATCAGAGGCTGCTATGTGACATACGACATCGTCACAGACAAGGGAGATGACAGGATTGCGCTTCTGGTTAAATCACACAGGCCATAACAACCTCAGCTACACCTCCAGCGAACGAGCACAATATTTATGCCGGCTCCTCCGTTTTGCCAATTTGGTATTCGTAGACGAAAAAAGTCATATTCCCCTTTTCTCCATGAGCGTCTATAACCTGTCTCTTTTCGCAGCACCTCTTCATCCCCAAATGCTCATAGAATGGATAATTGCAGCTGGTGTCCGTAAAAAGGTAAAATTCATCAATCTTTTGCGCTTTCATGTAATTCACAACCGTTTGAAACATCTCCCTGCCTAACCCATAGCCCCGGCATTTTTCTCTGATTGCAAAAAACGCCAATTCTCCCTTGTAGTCTTTCC
>CAUEKH010000426.1 GCA_959018155.1 uncultured Hungatella sp. | reverse complement strand
CCGGCGTTCCTGAGCAGTCAGAGGCATGGACGGATTATCATTCCTGTCTTTGGACACGTCCTTCCCGGATGATTTTGCGTTTACATCATCCCCGCTCTGCGTTCCAACCCCACCAATATCCTCACCAAAACCAGCCTGACGCCAGCCCGGCAGTCTCGGCTCCACAATCCGGTCCGTCACCCACGTCCCCAGCGCCACAATCAGAAAGGTGGACACAATCATAAAATACCAGTTTGCCGACGGCTCCACCAAGTATCCCGGTGACACCAGCTGAGCCGCCTCCGTGCTGATTCCCGCCAGCATCGGGTCTAAAGTTCCTATGAGAAGGTTGGCAGAAAATCCCCCCGACACCCCCGCAAATGCCGCCGCAATTCCGGCAATCGGGTGACGCCCGTACGCCATGAATACGAGAGCGCCCAGGGGAATCAGAACCACATATCCCACATCGGAGGCCACATTTGACATGACTCCCAGAAATACCAGCATCGGGGTCACCAGGGATGCGGGAGTCACCGATACCGCCTTCTTCAGCAAAGCCGACAGATATCCGCTTCCCTCCGCACAGCCGACCCCCAGCATGGTCACAAGAACCACGCCCAGCGGCGCAAATCCCGTAAAATTACTGACCATATGGGTCAGTATATAGACGAGACCGTCGCGATCCATCAGGCTCACCACTGACACGGTCCGTCTCGTCACCTCCATCGTCGCACTGTCTATGACCTCCCCCTCCGCCGAGAACCCGGCAGCTGAGAGGATTCCTGACAAAAGGACGATAAAAAGGGCAAAGGCCGCAAACATTGTAATCGGATGTGGCAGCCGGTTGCCCACATGTTCCACCATATTAAGAAAACGGAAAACGAAAGAGTTTTTATTTTTTCTCTCTGAACTTTTCTCCATAATAGAATAAGCACCTCCTCGGTCTTATCTATTTTTCCCGGAATATCCAAAGATATGTAATCAAATTCTTCTGTTTTCCGCCTGTCTTTCTGTCAATTTTTCCGCCTGTTATTCCGTCTGTCTTTCCGTCAATTTTTCCGCTATTTTTTCCACCAGTCTCCTGTCACTCTCCCCCGTTTTCCGGAAATTTTTCACTCACAAAACAGAATTTGCGGAATGCCGCACCTTCCGGTGCAACTGTAAATGTCATCTTCTTTCCCGTTTTAGGATGCCGGAACGCAAGGTTCCATGCACAAAGCGCTATATTTCGCTGTCCCACCATTTTCGGGCCATCGGGATTGTATTTCAAATCCCCCAGAAGCGGTGTGCCGTGGCCTGCCATCTGGACGCGGATCTGGTGGTGACGTCCTGTTTTCAACTCGATTTCAACCAGGCAGAGCGGTTCGCCCGACTCCCCGGATCCGTCATTTATTTCCAGCACCCGGTAAGACAGTTCCGCCATCTTCGCCTCACTTATCCCCTTATCCACAATTTTAGAAATATTATTTTTCCCGTCTTTCCACAAATAATCCACGTAGGTGCCAAAGTTATCCACAGGTTTTCCACAAACGACCGCCAGATATTTTTTCTCCATCTGATGCCCGGAAAGCTGCTTACTTAAGGCTCCGGCAGCCTCCTTCGTTTTTGCGAAGACAAGAATTCCACTAACCGGCTTATCAAGTCTGTGGATAACTCCCACGTATGGTTCCCCTTTGGCTGGGGATAAACTGTTGATATGTTTCTTTACCTCACTGACCATATCGGGCTCAAAGGACTTGGAGGACTGCGACTCCAGCCCTGCCAGTTTTCTCACCACAATGATGTCCTTATCTTCATAAAGTACTTTTACCATTCTTACTCCTCCATCCAGTCATCCATCATGACTTTTACGGAACGGCTCATCTCAATACTGAAATCAGAATTCCATTTTCTCTTGCAGAATGCCCTGATCCAGCGGTCAAAGGCTTCCCCTTTCTGATTCTCACGGTTTTCCATCTCGGCGGCGAACTCCTCCGCCGGCACGCGGCGATATTCATTTTCAAAGACGACCAGGTTCCTGTCTACCCGCTCCGGTTTCTTCCGCTCCTTCTGCTGGCTGGTTGGATACCCGAATACCACCATTGCGGCCGGAATGACGTACTTCGGCAGATGGAACAGTTCTTTATGCGTCTCGTAACGCTCCATAATATCTCCGATATAGCAGGATCCGATTCCCAGAGAATGGGCCGCGGTGACTGCGTTCTGAGCCGCAATCAGCGTATCATCGCAGGCCAGCATAAAATCACCCATAGCCGGTTTCCTCACCTGCTCCTCGTATTTGCAGAATACATCGTACCATTTCCGGTAGTCGGCACAAAATACCAGCACCATGGGCGCCTTCGCGATAAATGGCTGGTTATCGCACGTCACGGCCAGAGTGTCCTTTAACTTCTGGTCCGTCACATCAATGATGGAATAAAGGGTCATATTGCCGGCGGTCGGCGCCTGCAGGGCAGCTTCCAGAATGGCGTTCTTTTTTTCCGGTTCTATGGGGCGATCCTCATAGGCGCGGACTGATTTTCTCTCTGATAATTCTTTTAATGTGTTATTTTCCATAAAGATATTCCTCCCGGTGATTTCTTTTCAGGTTATCACACAAACGCACCGTTTACAAGCGGTGCCTGTTATACTTTTCCCATCCTATGCAGCTATTTTCCGTATTTTACATTTTTATCACTGTTTTTGAGTAAATAGAAGCCGGCGGCTCCCGCGAAATCTGGTATGGTAAAATTTACCATTACCCATGTTTCATTGAATTCGCTTTCTGCTTCTAGTATAATAGATACAGCTAAGTTACGGACAAGGAGAACATTACTGACATCATGTGGGACAAATTTAGAAGATACTCAATCAGCGAAATCGCCAACATTGTAGGTATGCCTGCACAGACAATCCGGTTCTATGAGGAGAAAGGGTTAATTCATTCTCTGCGCGACGCAAAGACCGGTTACCGCCTCTATACCACCTGGGAATTGTATCTGCTGGTTAAAGCCAGATGGTTCAGGCAGATGGGACTTCCCTTAAAACAGATTGCCGCCATGTTAAAAACCGATGATATTAATTCCCAGTACCACATGCTCTGCAAAGAGGA
>CAUEKH010000425.1 GCA_959018155.1 uncultured Hungatella sp. | reverse complement strand
CTGATTTTAAGAACAGTGAAACAGCGAAAAATTTAATGAGGGCATTTGCCGGGGAAAGCCAGGCCAGAAACCGCTACACCTTTGCCGCAGGTCAGGCAGAGAAAGAGAAACTGCCGGTCATCCAGGCAGTCTTTACCTACACCGCCAACCAGGAAAAGGAACACGCGGAAATATTTTACAACTATTTAAAAGATTTGAAGGGCGAGACCATTTTCATTGACGGCGGTTACCCTGTGGATCTGTATGATAAGACTTATGATTTATTAAAATCGGCGCGTCACAACGAGTATGAGGAGTACCAGGATGTCTACCGCAATTTTGCTGAGATCGCAAAACAGGAGGGATTTTCCCGCATCAGCAGTTCCTTCTCCATGATTTCGGAAATCGAGAAAATCCACGGCGACCGTTTCCAGCTCTTTGCGGATTATCTGGAGAAGAACCAGCTTTTTGTGTCCGACACGGAAACCGGGTGGATCTGCTTAAACTGCGGGTATGTCACCCACGGATTTGAGGCACCGAAGGTATGTCCGGTATGCAGCCATGAGCAGGGATACTTTGTGAGGGTTGAACTTTCTCCGTTTTTGAGGTAGGTTGAAGGATATGCCCGCTGAGTGGCAGAGGGGAGGCGGCAGGGTCTCTCCTCTCACACCCGGCAAACTGTATCCGGCTAAGCCAGAAACGGGCGCAGGGAATATTTATTTGATTGCAGGCGTTGTACAGTCTATGATATAATGAGAAGCAGTTGGTGCGTACTTTCATTTTTTATTTTTCGAGTTTGGAGTCTTTTAACGCATTTACATAAAGAATAGAGGATTAGACATGAATCAGAAAGCATTAAGAACTTTAGAATACTATAAAATTATCGATCAGCTGGTGGAATACGCCTCCTGTGAGCCGGGTAAGGAGTTGTGCCGGAATCTGGTGCCGTCTGTTGATTACGGGGAGATTACGGCTGCGCAGCATGAGACTGCGGACGCGGTTTCGAGAGTCCGTCAGAAGGGAAGTATTTCTTTTGGCGGGGTGAAGGATATCCGAGCTTCTGTCAAGCGTCTGGAGGTCGGAAGTTCTCTCGGTATCGTGGAACTTCTCTCAATCAGTTCTTTGCTGACAACGGCGGCCCGCGCTAAGGCGTACGGACGTCATGAGGACAGTGAACTGCCGGAGGATTCTTTAGAAGGGCTTTTCTCTGCCTTAGAGCCGCTGACACCGGTTAATACGGAAATTAAGCGCTGTATCATTTCCGAGGAGGAGGTCAGTGATGACGCAAGCCCGGGACTGCGCCATGTGCGCCGTTCCATGAAGGGGATCCATGATAAGATCCATACCCAGCTGAATTCTATTTTGAATTCCAGCAGGACTTATTTGCAGGATGCGGTCATTACCATGAGAGACGGACGGTACTGTCTTCCGGTCAAGGCGGAACACAAGGCGCACGTCTCCGGTATGGTTCACGACCAGTCTGCCACCGGATCCACGCTCTTCATCGAGCCGATGGCTATTATCAAGCTGAATAATGATTTGCGGGCCCTGGAAATCCAGGAACAGAAGGAAATCGAGATGGTGCTGGCAGATTTGAGCAACCAGCTGGTGCCCTATACGGATGAACTTCTGAGTGATTTTGATGTGCTGGCAAGACTTGATTTTATTTTTGCGAAGGCGGCGCTGGCGAAACACTACCATGCCAGTGAGCCAAAATTTAATACGAAAGGCATCATTCATATTAAGGACGGACGCCATCCACTGCTGGATCCGGCAAAGGTGGTGCCGATTTCCATTCATTTGGGACGGGATTTCGACCTTTTGATTGTGACGGGGCCTAATACCGGCGGTAAAACGGTCTCCTTAAAGACGGTGGGACTGTTTACCCTGATGGGACAGGCGGGGCTTCATATTCCTGCGTTTGACGGCTCTGAGCTGGCGGTATTTGACGAGGTGTTTGCGGATATCGGTGATGAGCAGAGTATTGAACAGAGTCTCAGTACATTCTCCGCCCATATGACAAATATCGTACAGATTCTGGGACAGGCGGACAGTAATTCTTTATGCCTCTTCGATGAACTGGGGGCCGGAACCGACCCCACCGAGGGCGCGGCGCTGGCTATCGCCATCCTGTCATTTTTACACAATATGAAATGCCGCACCATGGCGACGACCCACTACAGCGAATTGAAGATCTTCGCCTTAACCACGCCAGGCGTGGAAAATGCCTGCTGTGAATTTAATGTGGAGACTTTGCAGCCCACCTACCGCCTGCTCATCGGCGTTCCCGGAAAAAGTAACGCATTCGCCATCTCGAAAAAGCTGGGACTGCCTGACTATATCATTGATGAGGCGAAGACTCATCTGGAAGCCAAGGATGAGACATTTGAAGACCTTTTAACCCATTTGGAGGAAAACCGGGTCACCATCGAGAAGGAACGGATTCAGATCGAGTCCTACAAGATGGAGGTTGAGAAGCTGAAGGCCCGCTTAACCCAGAAGGAGGAACGCCTCGACGAACGGCGCGATAAGATGCTTAAGGACGCGAAGGAGGAGGCGCAGAGAATCCTGCGTGACGCCAAGGAGACGGCGGATCAGACGATCCGGCAGATCAACAAGCTGGCTGCTCAGTCCGGCGTCAATAAAGAACTGGAGGCTGAGAGAAGCCGCCTGCGCGGGAAACTCAAAGAGGTTGACAACTCTCTCTCTTTAAAGAGCGGGGCGAAACAGCCGCAAAAGCAGATTGATCCGAAGAAATTAAAGCTGGGGGACGGCGTCCGTGTTCTCAGCATGAATTTAAATGGCACCGTCAGTTCCCTTCCGAACGCGAAGGGCGATCTCTATGTACAGATGGGGATTCTCCGTTCCCTTGTCAATATCAGCGATTTGGAACTCTTAAATGAACAGTCCGTCACAGGGCCAACGCTCACCGGCGGTAAGAAAAATGGCAGCGGAAGCAGTTCTACCCGCATGTCCAAATCGTTTACGATTTCTCCTGAAGTCAATTTGATCGGCATGACCACGGATGAAGCCATTCCGGAACTCGACAAATACTTGGACGATGCCTATTTAGCCCATTTACCCCAGGTGCGCGTGGTTCACGGG
>CAUEKH010000424.1 GCA_959018155.1 uncultured Hungatella sp. | reverse complement strand
AATTCCGGCGCAGGAGCGTAAGAGAATTTCCACGTTCCGTTCAAAGACTGGATTAAATCCATTACCCCGCATCGAAAAGCTGCCTCGCTTCCATAATACCGATGGTCGGAATGGGCGTCCACGCGGTTGACCCGAAATACCTCCGGGTTTTCAAGCCATGTCAAATCGGCGAATTTCTGTTCCATAAAGGAATCCTCCTTGTTGATTAAGAGTTCTTTTTTTCGTCTCCTATTATAAATCAGATAAGAGCCGGATGCTACTGTTTTTATTCAGAGACTGCTATCTTTTTAACAGGGTAAACAGTAACAACAGTGCCTCTACTCCTTCACCGCCCCGGCCGCAATCCCTGCCAGGATATATTTCTGGAAGAATAAGTAAATAAGAATCGTCGGCAGCATGATGATAATAATACCGGCCGCCAGCTTCTGCCATGACCCCTGCTGCGCGTTGGCGTAATTCATCAGGAAGGTCGTCAGGGTGCGCAGTTTATTCTTCGGCATATATAAGTACGGGATATACATGTCGTTGATAATCGTGATCGCCTTGATGATGACGACCGTTGCCGTAGCCGGCGCCAGCAGCGGGAAAATGATTCTCGTAAACAGCCCGAAATACGAACAGCCATCGAGCAGCGCGCTCTCATCGAGAGATACCGGAAGCGTGGAGATAAACTGGCGGTAAATATACAGCTGCATCAGGTCAGAGGCCACGTAGATAACGATGGGCGCACCCAGTGTGTTGTAAAGGCCGAGGCCGTTGATGATCTTAAAGCGGGCAATCTCAGTCACAAAGCTTGGAATCAGCATCCCTAAGAAAAACAGGCTCATAATCAGCCCCTTGAACCGGAACTCAAATCTCTCCAGGATAAATGCCGTGATGGTTCCGAACATGACATTGAAGAAAATGCTGACCACCAGGATGATGCCCGTGTTTTTAAATCCGATCAGCAGGTATTTATCATTGAGAACCTTTTTGAAGTTTTCAAAGGTGACTCTCGATGCGGGCGGAAGCAGAAGGGGTGAGGTATTTACCATATCCGCCTTCGTCTTAAAAGCCGCAAATAAGGTTAGTAAAATAGGAGCAAGCACCACAGCCACCATGCCGAGGCAGATGAGCTGTTTAAAAGTCTGCTGTAATGTACGCTGTTTCATCACTTTTTCCCTCCCTTCAGCACGACACCGTGGATAATCTTATTCTGAATAACGTAGATGACGACAATCATCACCATAATCGCCACAGCCATCGTGGAAGCCAGGCCGAAGTTGCTGTATTTAAACGCCGTATCAATCGTATACAGGGTAAATGTGGACGACGCATAGCCCGGGCCGCCGCTTGTCATTACGTACGGAATATCGAATACCTGGAGAGCGCCTCTGATATTGTCGAAGAGGACGAAATCCACCATCAGCATAATCGCCGGAATCTGGATATATTTAAACATCAGCCAGGCATTGGCGCCATCGACGCGGGCCGCCTCCTGGACATCCTGAGGCAGGGACTGGAGAGCCGCCATAAAAAGGATCACGTGGTAGCCCGAGAACCGCCATAAGGAAACGCTGGTCAGAACGAAGTTGACAATCTTCGGGTCAGACAGCCAGTTCTGGATCAGGGACTCCAAGTGAAGCACTGTCAGAATCTCATCAAACGCGCCGTTAATCGGGGAAAAGAAATAGGAAAACGCGTAGGAGATCGCCACACCGTTGATGATGTATGGCATGAAAACCATCGTTTTGTAGAATTTTGCCGCGCGAAGCTTCGAGGTGAGCAGAACGGCAAACATCAGCTCAATGGGAATAAAGAGCAGATGGCCGAAGAAGTATACGGCGTTGTTGCGCAACGACTGCCATAAATCTTTATTTTTGAACATGCTGATATAGTTCTCAATCCCAATCACTTCATAACTTTTCGAATACCCATCCCAGTCGGTAAAGCTCATGCGGATTAAATCAAAGGCCGGAACCATGACAAAACCGATAAGCAGAGCCATTGGGATTACGAGGGATGTGACTATAAATATTTTTTTCTGTCTTTCCAGTGAATTCATACAGAATACCTCCCAATCTAATCGCTTTGTGTGCCATGAAAAAGGATGGGGCAAACAAGTTAAGCCCCATCCCCTTTCATACCATGGCCAATCCTTACTGGATACCGAGCTTCGCTCTCGCTTCTGCCCATTTTGTATTTAATGTATCGAGTTCCGTCTTTAAATCAAAGCCCTCTGTGAACATCTGAGCGCCCAGCTTCTTGTAATCGAAGGCGATTTCATTCTGAATTGCCTGGAAATCGTCACCGCCGCCGTCGTACATAACCAGTTCCATATCAGGCTGAAGCGCGTCTGCCTCTGCAAGGATCGAATCCTTCTCCTTCGGGAAATTCGTCATGGAGGAGGCGCTTGTCACATAGTTGATGTATCCCGGATACCAGTCCTCGCTGTAGAACCACTCAACAAATGCCTTCGCCAGTTCCGGATTCTTGCTGTGAGTCGTAACTCCCATGAAGGAATCGCCCTGTACGATGACGCGGAACGGATCATCCTTTGTATCTCTTACCGGGAGATAGAAGGTTCCCAGTTCAGAGTAATCCTCGGTACCATTCTGGATATTCTGTAAGCCCCAGTCGCCCAGCGCCAGGATTGCCGCTTTCTTCTGAGCAAAGAGCGCTGTCACCTGGTCATTTCCCATACCCAGCGGGTCTTTTCCGAATACATCCATATTGAAGAGTTCATTGACCTTTGTATAAGCCTTATTGATATCGGTTCCGTCGGCAAACGGCGCGTCTGTCTTTGCCATATCGTTCAAGTTCTGGCGGTTTCCGCCCTCTAAAGCCGGCATGAATTCCATGTATGGATAGTCGGGCCACTCATCCTTGGCGCCAAGAGCAACCGCCATGAAATCGGCGTTGTCTTTTCCGTAGTAATCCTGAAGTGTCTGGGCAGCCTGTTCAAATTCGCCCCATGTTGTCGGAACCTCAACGCCCGCTTCCTTAAACATGTCCTTCCAGTAGTAAACGTACTCATAACCTGCTGTCAGCGGTACGCCCAGTATTTTTCCGTCAATCGCGTAGCCTGCTGCCAGTTCATTGTTCTTA
>CAUEKH010000423.1 GCA_959018155.1 uncultured Hungatella sp. | reverse complement strand
AAATCCCGACGAAATCATCAAAGCGTGGAGTGGCTATCTGGAGATTGACACCCCGGCCGCATATGAGGCAGACAATCCTCTTCTCGAAACAACCCCGTGTTTTAAGAAGTACACGGTTACGGGAATGGGGGAGGGCAGTACGGTAGTGACGATTGGATCCTATGAAGGAATCAACGAACTGTTTATTAAAATTTCAAAGTGAATATCCATATCCGGCATTTTAGAATAGTCAAAAAATGTCAGAAGTAATTTACTTATAGAAATCGGCGCGTCGATGGCGCCCACAACGCTACCCGGGTCTGCGGTACCTGTACTCTGTCGGGGTCTCCCCCACATGGCTGCGGAATACCTTGCAGAAATAATTCCCGGAGGAAAACCCGTTGCGCAATGCGATGGTGTCAAGAGAATCCTCAGTGTTGAGCAAATCGAAGATGGCCGCCTGGATCCGCCGCCGGATGAGAAAACGAACCGGTGAAACCCCTGTCTCATTTTTGAAGGTTCTGGAAAAATGAGCCGGGGAGACGCCGAGCCGGCAGGCCAGAGCGTCGATGCTTTCCAGTGTTTGATACTCAGTTTCCATAACATCCATGGCAAGTCCTGCAAGGGAATGACTGTTTATGCCATGAGGGCTCAATAGATCCCTGGTCAGGGAACAGAGAAAGTGGTAAATAAATTCTCCCCCTTCCAATGGCAGGAGGCGGCCTCCCTCCATGAGCCTTTTGTGAAGCTGAAGGGCTGACAAGATGGAAGACGAGGAGGCGGTGACAGTAAAAGGCCCACTCCCCAGCGACTCGATTTTCCTCACAAGAGGGAGAGCGGCTTTTCCGTCAAAATGAAGATAGATGAATTCCCATGGTTCAGAAGCGTTCTCTGGCAGATAATATCTGCTTTCGTCGGGAAAGCCTACAAGAAACCCGTGATTTTCTCCCACCTCGTACAGGCGGCCGCCTTTTTCGAAGAACCCTTTTCCTTTCAGCGTATATTGAAACAGAAAGCCGCCATAATGGTGCCGCTTCCGATTATCGAAATCGTACGTCTCCTGACAGCGCCGTTCGATTCCGCCATCAAGCAGAATAAACGGCTCATCCTCAATCTCGTCTGAATTTAAAATACCGAAAGAACCCGTCTGATAGTACATCAAAAAATTACCCCTCTATATCAATTTGTTCTTCTTTTATCTTTCCATACACTTTATTATAATAGTTCTTGTCAGGGATTACAACAACCTGATCAATCAAAAAAGTGCACAGTAGCCAGAAAGGTGAGTATTTCCATGAATAAGAACAAATTTGCCCCGGTTCCGCCTATGGGCTGGAACAGCTATGATTATTACGATACAACCGTGAATGAGGAGCAGGTAAAGGCCAATGCCGACTATATGGCTGCAAATTTAAAGCAGTACGGCTGGGAGTACATTGTGATTGATATTGAGTGGTATGCGCACAAGGCAGGATCCATGCGCGATCAGTTCCAGTATATTCCATTTTCGAAGCTGGAAATGGATGAATATTCCCGACTTCTTCCCGATCCGGAGAGATTTCCATCCTCTGCCGATGGCAGCGGCTTTACGCATCTGGCCGACTATATCCACAGTCTGGGGCTGAAATTCGGTATTCATATTATGAGAGGAATTCCGCGAATTGCGGCCCACAACCACATGAAGATCTACGGCTGTGATACCACCGCGGACATGGTTGCCAATGCCAAATCCATCTGCAGATGGAACCCGGACATGTATGGAGTCCGTGACAGCGAAGCGGGGCAGGCCTACTACGATTCTATCATATCGCTGTATGCCTCCTGGGGAGTGGATTTTATCAAGTGTGACGATATCTGTAACACCAGTAACGCCAGTCCTGCCAGTGAGGAGCAGTATTCGGCCCGCCACGAAATCGAGATGATTGCAAAAGCGATTGAGAAATCAGGACGTTCCATCGTCCTCTCCCTGTCCCCGGGCCCTGCGCTGATAGAGAAAGCGTGGCATTATGAGAAATACGCAAATATGTGGCGCATCACAGATGATTTCTGGGACCGATGGGATTTGCTGAAAAATATGTTCGAGCGTTGTGAACTGTGGCAGAATCACGTCTGGCAGGGCTGCTATCCCGACTGTGACATGCTGCCGTTGGGAAAAGTCGGAAAAGGCTTTCACAGAGAGCGGGAGACTGGTTTTACAAGAGAGGAACAGCGCACGATGATGACTCTCTGGTGCCTGTTCGGCTCACCGCTCATGCTGGGCGCAGAGATGACAATGTTAGATGAATGGACGGTGTCACTCCTTACAAATGAAAAAATCCTGGCGATGCTGCCCCCGTCATGCCGGCCGTATCAGATTTGCCGCGATGACAAAAAGGCTGTCTGGATGGCCTGCAATGAAAAGTCGGGCGAACTTTACGTGGCGCTTTTCAACCTCTCAGATTGTGAGGACACCATCTCCGTCGCTCTGCCGGAACTGAAAAACTGTATCTTTGCGGCCGAATCAGAACGGATAGAGAGTCTGCCGGATGACACAGCCTCTGGCGTGGAGGTAGAAACAGAAGAACTCTGGACGGGAGAAAAGGGAAGCAGTAAAAACTCTGTGATAGCGGCGTCAATCCCGCCTCACGGCTGTGCTGTATATCAAATCAGGTAAAGTCAGGCAGCAGCCTCATAACCTCAGAAAACGATAACCTGCACGCTCCGCGCACAGGTCACCGTCTTCAAAAAGACGCTTCGGACAGTCTAATGCTTCAACTGTCCGTAAGCGTCTTCTTCAGTGAAGAACACGGTTTTGCCAATCTGTCCGGAGTTAATGACATACTGGCCCTCACACGTCCCATAGCTGTCGATGCTGAAGGTGAAGCCATCCGTCTGGGGCGTCACATCAATCACCTGCCCGGAATGCACCTGATCCTCGTCGATATAAAAAACAGTCGTTCCTTCTTTTACCATACCGCCACGTCCTATCTTTTGGGTGCTGTGTTCTCTCTGTTTTCTGAATTCCCTGGCGCTGATCCCCATACACGTCTTAAATGCGTGGGAAAAATGCTCAGAGGAAGAGTAACCAACCATCTCCGCGATTTCTCCTACCGGAAGTTCCGTCGATTTT
>CAUEKH010000422.1 GCA_959018155.1 uncultured Hungatella sp. | reverse complement strand
GATGCGGCTTCCTGTCTTTCGAAAACACGCATTAACAAATGCCGCCACCATGGATCCGGACTTTCTTCCCGGCTCCCACACTCCGCCTTCCCGGCTCTCGCTGGCGCCGAACGGCTCCTCTAAGGGCACCAGCCTGTCCGGCATCGTCACGGCCCGGTACTCATAGGCTGCCCCCTCTGTCACCTTCGGCGCTTCCCGATAATCTCCTCTTCCCCCCATATTGCTCTGTCCCATAAATAGCAGGATATCTGCTTCCATCTGTCATTACCTCCTGTTTTCTCTTCTGTAATTAAATGTCTCTGTTTTCTTTTTCAATCCGGTACCGGTTCACCATCTCTGCGATCTGAACACGCGTGTACGGTTTAATTATAAATCCAAAGGCGCGGATTTTCCAGGCCTCCAGGGAAAATCCCGGGATTCCGGAGAGAAGCACCACCTCCGGAGGATTGGGGAGTTGATAGAGTTTTGCCGCAAGGGTGATCCCGCTGATATCCGGCATAACTACATCAGAAAATACCATGTCCACCGGATGCTCCGTCACATACTGCATGGCCTCGATGGCTTCCCCGAAACTGCCGCAGAGTTCCACTCCCTCCATTTCTTTTAAAATTCCCGTCAGCTTCTCGAGAAGTTCTTCTGAATTATCGACTACAATCGCTTTTACGCTCATAATACCTCCCACACTCATATTCTTTTCATTTCGCCCCGTTTCATCAATTCTCATGTAAATATCATAACATTTTTTTCGAAATATGCAAGATAGAGGAATTTGTGATGTTTGCATTCCTCTCCATTCAGGAGTACAATGGAGATACTGGAGGTGGTTATTTTGAACGAAAAGGCGCGTAAGTATGTGGATTTATTTAGAAAGGTCAAGATTGCTTCTGCCGCTACGGTGGATGAGAACGGCCATCCGCAGAGCCGCATCATCAACGTGATGATTGCCGGTGATGAGGGAATGTATATCGTCACTTCAAAAGGGAAGGCATTTTACAGACAGCTGACTGAGACTGGAGAGATTGCTTTGAGCGCCATGTGCCCGGAGTGCCAGTCTTTAAAATTTACCGGTAAGGTCCGCATGGTGGAAAAAAAGTGGGTGGATGAAGTATTTCTGCAAAATCCCGGGATGAATGAGGTTTATCCTGGAGAGAGCCGCTACATACTCGATGCGTTTCTCATCTATCAGGGGTATGGCGAATGGTTCGATCTGCTCAGTTACCCCATTAACAGAGAAAGCTTCTCCTATGGAGGCGCAGAAGAAGAGGTCAGCGGCTTTGTGATTACCGACGCCTGTATCAGCTGCGGACAGTGCGCAGAGGCATGTCCGCAGAAATGTATCACAAATGGCATCCCATTTCACATCAACGGTTCCAACTGTCTCCGCTGTGGACTCTGCCAGGAGGTGTGTCCGGCCGGGGCGGTGGAGAGGCTGGATAAATCCAAAGAGTAACCAGTGCAAAAAAAATTGCAAAAAAGCCTGTGGGAATATGGAAATTGATTCCGTTTATTCCCGCAGGCCATCTCTTTTCTTTTCTGTCAGCCATACTGGCTGCTGTGTTGAATTGCTTCTATATTAATGCAGCTTATTCCTCTTTAATGCAGCTTATTCCTCTTTTCCCAGCAGCTTACGGATTCCCTCGAAAGCTACAATGACTCCCAGCACAAGAAGAAGTACCGCAAACATCAGCTGCAGGGCATTGCCAAATACAAACTGACCGGAGAGTGCTGTGATTAACTCCTTAATCTTTAAGGCCAGGGCAGTAAAGGTTACGCCCAGCATGATAACCATTGGCCCCCACAGCATGGCGCCCTGACGTTTCGTCTTCTTTAAGAATACGGCGCAGGCAATCAGAGCCAGTGCGGAGAGAAGCTGATTGGCAGAACCGAACAGCGGCCAGATGCTGGCGTACCCGGCGCGCGATAAGGCGTAGCAGAGCACCAGAGTCAAAATTGTCGAAAAATATTTGTTCGTAAGGACTTTGTTCAGCGCACTCTGATTTTCCGGGGCAACGGTATCGTCTGTAAAGAATTCCTGGAAAGCAATTCGGCCCACACGCGCCACGGAATCGAGGCTCGTTAAGGCAAATGCGGAAATTGCCAGGGTTATCAAGGTGTAGCAGACCGATTCCGGCAGTCCCAGGCTCGTTAAGAAGATGGAGATCGCCTGAGCAAACAGCTGGGGCGGTGTTCCGGCAGGAAGTCCCTCCTTCGTTGCCACGAACCCGGCCGCAATCAGCGCGGTGATGGCCAGCAGGCTTTCCAAAAGCATGGCGCCAAAGGAAACAGGAAGCATATTTTTCTCATTCTTAATCTGTTTGGAAGCCGTACCTGAGGATACCAGGGAATGGAAACCGGATACCGCGCCGCAGGCAATCGTGACAAACAGCGCCGGGAATAAATAGGATACGCTTCCGTTGGCCCCCACCAGCTTAAATGAAGTGAAGGACGGTAAATTCATAGCCGGATTGTACACACAGATACCAAGGACCGCGCCCACAATCATGGCAATCAGTAAGTAGCTGTTTAAATAGTCTCTTGGCTGCAACAGCGCCCATACCGGGGTGACACATGCGACAATCACATAGAGGAATACGAAAATCAGCCATGCGCCCTGAGGAATATAGATCGGGAACGCCAGTCCCAGCGCCACTGCCAGCACCAGAAGGCCGATGGCAACCAGGGTGTTGATGGTCTTGTTGAATTTCGTGTATTTCAGGAAAAATCCCAGTCCCACGGCAAAGGCGATAAACAGCAGAGAAGTTGTCGCCACCGCGCCGTTGGCGGTTACAGTCGCGCCATTGCTGTCAAATCCGTTGAACGTGCCCGCCACGATGTCGGCAAAGGCAGCTACAACCAGAATTGAGAACAGCCAGGTAAACAGAAGGAACAGCCTCTTTCCAAGCTTTCCGATGTAAAGTTCAATTATGTAACCGATAGAACGGCCTTTGTTCTTGACAGAGGCGTACATGGAGGCAAAATCCTGTACCGCGCCAAAGAATACGCCGCCCAGCAGAATCCAGAGCATCACCGGAAGCCAGCCAAACATGGCCGCCTGAATCGGCCCGTTAATCGGCCCCGCGCCTGCAATTGATGCAAACTGATGTCCGAAAACC
>CAUEKH010000421.1 GCA_959018155.1 uncultured Hungatella sp. | reverse complement strand
CCGCATGATTCCCTCGGTCGTCTGGAAATCGGCAAAGTTCCATACCAGTTCACCCATTCTATCATGAACCGAAGGATTGAAAAAAACGGACTGAAACAGTTTGCCGCAGAAAATGGTTATGGACTGATCGCATTTAAACCCCTGGAACAGGGGTTACTGACTGATAAGTACTTAAATGGGATTCCTGACGACTGCAGAATACGGCGCGATGGCCGTTTCCTGAAGGAGTCTGTCCTGACACAGGAGCGGCTTTCACAGATTCAGGCTCTCAATGAGATTGCAGAAAGACGTGGTCAGACTCTGGCGCAGATGGCCTTATCCTGGGTCTTA
The DNA here is from genome assembly GCA_959018155.1 of uncultured Hungatella sp. Taxonomy (GTDB): domain Bacteria; phylum Bacillota; class Clostridia; order Lachnospirales; family Lachnospiraceae; genus Hungatella. The sequence goes on along the minus strand of CAUEKH010000421.1, from coordinate 2,790 downwards.
AAGGACGGGGAAGTAACGAGCGTGCTGATTGGCGCGTCACGGCCGGAACAGATACTGGATAACCTGGGGATTCTGCACAGCCGTGATTTTACAGCCTGTGAATTGGAAGAGATTGAGAAGGTTGTGAATCAGAGAGGATAAGGACGTTCTGCGATGGCAGAATCATTAGGACCTGGTGAAAGAAATGGCTGAAAAAATATTACACTCCTGCTATAATAAAATACAGTAAGGGGGTGCGGGAATGTATCGAGTGATAGTTGTTGATGATGAGCCGTGGTCTTTAATCGGCATCAGGAAATTTCTCGAGTACGGAAAAAACAGGTTTGAGATTATATACGAGACGACAGACCCGGTAGAGGCGTTAAAAAGGATTGAAGAGGATCGACCGGAGGTAGTCTTTACGGACGTCAGGATGCCGGATATCTCCGGGATTGAACTGGTACATAAGGTCCGGGAAATGGGGCTGGAGACGGATTTCGTCGTGTTCAGCGGTTATGCGGAGTTCTCTTATGTACAGCAGGCGCTGCGGGAGGGCGTGATCGATTATCAGTTAAAGCCGCTGGAGATGTATAAGGCGGAGGAAATGCTTGACAGGCTGTACCGGAAGCTGGAGGAGAAGCGAAATACCAGTGATCTGAATTTATATCTTTCTCTGCGTGAGAAGCGGAATAATGCAGTGGAACTTTTGCAGGCGCGTTTCCCACATTCGTTCTATGAGAAATGGCAGGCAGTAACGGTCTATTTTAAAGACACAGATTGTGAGATGTCTGCATTTGCGGTGGGAGACGGCGTCCAATATACGAGATTGAAGATCGGACCGAGGAAATGTATCTTTCTGCTCAACAGCATTGAGGATAAAAGCGGGCTTATAAGCGCAGCGCTTCATGATAGAAAGCAGATGATTGATAAGGCTGGTATCAGCCGGCCGGGTGGTGCTGAAAGTTTCATGACACTTATGAGGACTTCGGATCTGGCGGCAGAGGACTGCTTTATCAATCCGAAGGAGAGGATTTCCATTTACAGAGAGCCGAAAAGGCAGTTGGCCGACAATCTGGCTCAGTCACTTAAAGAAGCGCTGGATAAATGTCACTTCTCCAAATTCCGGGAATTAATTCATGGACTGACAGATTATTTTGCTGCAGGGGATATGGGAATTGAGGATGCCGCTTTCCTGTGGAACAAGCTTGTTACCCCGTTTTCCGAGTATGCGGAAAAAGCCGGGATTGAAGATGATTTGCAGTTCCTCGATTCCCATGCACTGGGCGAGCGGTTCGAGGACCTGAAGACCATGGGTGAATACTGGTACGAACTGCTGCTGCCGTCGGATACAGATTCGGCGGGTACCGCCAATGAAAAGTTTCAGGAAATGCTTTCCTATATCGATCATCACTATGCGGAGGAACTGTTTTTGAATGAACTGTGCGATCAGTTTTTTATCAATATCAGCTACTGCTGCAAGCTGTTCCGCAGAACCACAAATATGACATTTTCCCGGTATATCACACATTTAAGGCTTGAAAAGGCGTGCGCGCTATTAAAAAGCAATGATTCCATGTCCATCGCCGAAGTCTGTGAACATGTAGGCTATAATGACTACTTCTATTTTGCCAGGGTCTTCAAAAAGAGTATCGGATGCACTCCGTCTGAATACAAGCGGCAGGAACCAGGAGGGCCGAATGCGCAAAATCAATAATCTGAAGCTTAAATATCAGTTGTATCTGCTTATTTTTGTCGGATTGGCGATGATGATACTCTTACAGGTACTGAACTTTGGCTATTTTAACCGTCTGACCTATAAGAGGGCTGAAGCATCGGCAGGTAAACTGATGGAACAGGTGGCACAGACCGTGAATTCCACGGCTTCCGGTATCGAAAACAGTTCTAAAATTTTCAGCTACAGCCAGCATGTCCAGGAACTTCTTGTTTCGGATAACAGGGAGCGCAATGTAGAACTGTATGAATTTGTCATGGAAAATATCAGGATCACGAAGTCGTCCAACACGAATATTTACAGTATATTCCTGGTAAATAACGATACAAGGCGGATTTCTGATCCGATCCGGGATGACAATGGAATTCTCAATGATTTGAATGAGATGTATAATTTTAAGAGCAGGGATTTTAAGAAGCCGCTGTTCTCTTCTATTGTCAGGGGAAGCAATGATGCGTTTTATTACTATGCCTATATTTTTCCGGTCTTTTCTATCTACGATGTGACGGGGAATTTCGCCAAAATCGGAGCCGGGGTTTTCGTCCTGGATACGAGGGAACTGGAGAAAATGGTGGAGGTAAGTGATATCACGGAGAATTCCGTCTTCATGGTGCTGGATCAGGATAATCAGGTTATTATCAGCAACCGGGGGCTGCGATCTGGCGATCTCTATGAGAATGTATTCTGGGATGAGGAGACGGGCGGCCCGGTCAGCGGCGTCATGGATTATGAGGGAAGGCGTTCGATTGTCCAGTACAGGGAGATTGAGAGTACGGGCTGGAAGGTAGTCAGCGTGATGCCAATGGCAGAACTGGTCAGTGACATGAAGTTTTTTGTGATGTATGGTCTTGCGTTCGGGATTCTCACAGCAATCCTTTTGCTGGCTATTGGCTATCGGCTGATTCACAATATCACCAGTCCTGTGACCTCGATGGTAAAATTCCTGTCCAGAACGGAAGAACAGTCCTTACATCAGCGTCTGGAGATTCCGTCCACCAACGAAGTCGGCATAATCGCTTCCAGCATCAACGAGATGCTTGACAAAGTGGAGAGTATGACGCGAAAAATCGTGGAGAACC
>CAUEKH010000420.1 GCA_959018155.1 uncultured Hungatella sp. | reverse complement strand
CCTTCAGCTGGCTTGTATTTTTTACGATAAACAGGAATATTGGATTTATGACGAAGCTGACGGGAGTGTTTGTGCCCCTGGTGCTGGCGCTGGTCTGCTCTTTTCTGCCGTACAGCGCAATCACATTTCTGGCGGCCGGGTTCATGCTGGCCCATTTGTCGGCCGTATCTCTTGAGATTACGCTGGTGATGGCTGTCTTCCTGATTGTGACCGCGCTTCTGTACTACGGTTTTCAGCCGAAGGACAGTTATCTGCTGCTTTTGACGCCTCTGTTTTTCGTATTCAGAATACCGTATGCCATTCCATTGCTTGCGGGGCTGTCCGGTTCCATGATTTCCGTGATTCCGGTGGCGTGCGGCACATTTATCTACTATACGCTTTTATATGTCAAGCAGAATGCCGGGGTTCTCAATAACGAGTTCTCCATGGATATGATGCAGCGGTTTTCCCAGCTTTTAAAAAGCCTGATGTTAAACAGACTGATGCTTTTGATGGCAGCTGCGTTTGCCATTGCCATTATCGTTGTTTTTCTTCTGAAAAATATGTCCTTCGACTATTCCTGGGTGATTGCCATTGTAGCGGGAACCATTGCGCAGCTGGTGGTAATTTTTATCGGGGATGTGACGATGGATGTGTCGGTGCAGGTTGGCAGTCTGCTGTATGGAGTGATTGCGTCCCTGATTCTGTCGGGAATTTATACATTTTTTGTCTTTGCGGTGGACTACTCCAGAACGGAGTATGTTCAGTTCGAGGACGATGATTATTATTACTATGTGAAGGCGGTGCCGAAGCTGACAGTCAGCACGCCTGATGTGAAGGTTCAGAAAATTAATGCCAGGAAACTCCAGAGGCCGCGTTAGATGGGCATAATAGGAAAAAGGGAGGTGGATTTCGTGGCAGATATCATTGACGAGATATATTCCTGGGTCTCATTTTTGCCCAGGATTACGAGATATAATCTGGTGGAGATCATTATCATAGCCGTTCTGCTGTATGAACTGCTTGCCTGGATTATGAATACAAGGGCCTGGACGCTTTTGAAGGGAATCATCGTCATTCTCTGTTTTTACGTAGCGTCCTATATTTTGAGGCTTGATAATATTTTATGGATACTCAACAAGATTGCCACGCCGGCTGTGACCATGGCGATCGTAATCTTCCAGCCGGAACTTCGAAAAGCGCTGGAACAGCTGGGAAGCCGTAACCCGCTGACCGGAATCCTTACCTTTGATGACGGAAAAGAGGAGACGGAATTTACCGATAAGACGATCAATGAGCTGGTGAAAGCCACTTTCGAGATGGCGAAGGTGAAGACCGGCGCTCTCATGGTGATTGAGCGCGGCGATTCCTTAAAAGAGATTGAGCGGACCGGAATCGAGGTCAACGGCCTCGTGACGAGTCAGCTTCTCATTAATATATTTGAGCACAACACACCACTCCATGACGGAGCGGTCGTAATCCGCGGAAACCGCGTGGCCGCGGCTACATGTTATCTGCCACTGTCTGACAATATGAGTATCAGCAAGGATCTTGGTACCCGCCACAGGGCTGCTGTGGGTGTCAGCGAGGTCAGCGACAGTCTGACTATCGTGGTATCGGAGGAGACGGGCCGGGTATCGGTAGCCTCCGAGGGCGGCTTAAGGAAGGTCGCCGACGCGGATGCACTGCGCTCTGTCCTGATGGAACTGAAACACACGGACGGAGAGAGCAGCAGATTCAGGATATTGAAGGGAAGGCGGAGAAATGAAGGAAAAACTGCTAAATAGGCTCGGGCTGAAAGTCGTCTCCTTAATTCTTGCCTTTGTCGTCTGGATGGCTATCGTGAACATCTCCAATCCGGTCAAGGAAGTCTCTTACCCGGTTACGGTGGAGGTGCGCAACGACGAGGTCATGAAGGCGAATAATCTGACGTACGAGCTGGTGAGCAAGGATACCGTAACCGTGAATTATATGGTGCGGACGAGAGATGAATCCCTGATTAAGCCGTCAGATTTTACGGCTTATATTGATTTGAAGGATTACAATGTGACAGGGACCGTTCCGGTATATATTGAAGTCAATAAGGAGAAGGAATCGCTTCTTGTCAAGAGTGATGAGATTACGACGAAGCCTATGGTGCTTCGCGTCAAAACAGAAGAACTGCAGAAGAAAAAGTTTGATTTGGCAATCAGTACGGAAGGCAAGACTGAGGACGGATACGTGCCGGGCCTCGTAACCCTGTCCCCTGATTACGTTATCGTGGAAGGGCCGGAGTCCCAGGTCGGCCTGATTCACCACATGGGCGTGGTAATCAATGTAGAAGGCCGCAACGGTGATTTTGAGGGAAGTGCCAACCCGGTTTTCTATGACGCAAATGGAAAGGAACTGGAACTGCGGAATAAATTAACGGTCAACCGCCCCGATATCCACTACAGCATGTCGGTGCTGAAGGCCAAGGATCTGACCCTGAATTTCGAGGTGAGGGGCACTGTGGCGGAAGGATATCGGTTTACCGGAGTAGAATGCAGTATGAAATCGGTGCATGTGGCCGGCACGAAATCGGTTCTGGCTAATTTGAGCACCCTGTCCATTGCCGATGATAAGCTGAATGTTGAGGGGGCGACAGCCGATAAGACGCTCAGCCTCGATCTGAGAGATTATCTGCCTCCGAATACCGCGCTTGCGGACAGCAATGAGCGAAATGTGGAGGTTACTTTAAAGGTAGAGCCGCTTACGACAAAGATTTTCAGTCTCGATATGGAAGATGTGGAGAAGCAGGGGCTGGTTCCTGAATATGAATATGCGTATGACACGGAATTTGTCAGTGTGACTGTGCGCGGTCTGAAGGAGGATCTGGATGGTCTGACGGAAGACGATCTGAATGCGGTGCTTGATTTAACCGGCTTAACGCCTGGAACTCATAAAGTTAATCTGTCATTTGGACTGGAGGAAGGATTTGAGGCCACTGGTTCCACTGTGATCGAAGTGACGATCACGGAAGAGGGAGAGACGGAGGAAGAAGAGGGACCGGGTGAAACAGATGGAACGGGAACGCCGTCTGGTTCAAAGCCTTCCGGAGAGAAAGAAACGACCTCCGGATCTTCAGAGAAATCCACAGAGTCATAAGAAGTAAATGGGAGGATATGATTATGG
>CAUEKH010000419.1 GCA_959018155.1 uncultured Hungatella sp. | reverse complement strand
GCGGGGTGACCGGACTTGGCTTTCTGTAATGCGTTAAAACACAGCACACACATAGTGTAGTCAAGCACTTAAGGGGAGGTCACGGTGACACCAAATCGGATGATCAAGGGAACGCCCTTATTGACTAGAAGACAGCGCCGGAAAGAAGGGTTTTATGAACAGAAATTTAAGCGAGCTGGAAGGAAAAACTGGTTACCGGTTTACAGATAAGGACATTTTTACCCGTGCCATGACCCACAGTTCTTATGTCAATGAACATCGTATGAACAAGCTGGAATGCAATGAACGTCTGGAATTTCTGGGAGATGCTGTGCTGGAGGTGGTCTCCAGTGATTTTCTCTACCACAAATATCCGGAGAAGCCGGAAGGCGATCTGACGAAAATCAGAGCCAGCATCGTCTGTGAACCGACACTGGCCTACTGTGCGGAGGCAATCGGGCTGGGGAATTACTTACTCCTGGGAAAAGGGGAGGAGGCGACCGGAGGACGGGGCAGGGCTTCTATCGTATCCGACGCCATGGAGGCGCTCATCGGCGCGATTTATCTGGACGGTGGTTTTGCTAATGCAAAAGAGTTTATCCTTCGTTTTATCATGAATGATATCGAGCACAAACAGCTCTTTTTTGATAGCAAGACTATCTTACAGGAGATGGTACAGAGTATGACGGATGAGTCTCTGGAATACGAACTCTTAAAAGAAGAAGGTCCGGACCACAACAAGGTGTTTGAGGTCCGCGCCTTAATCGGCGGAAATGAAGTGGGACACGGCACAGGGAGAACGAAAAAGGCGGCAGAACAGGTGGCTGCCTACCACGGAATCTTAAAACTTAAGAATATAGAAGAGAAAGGACAGACGATGTAACCATCTGTTGCGTGGAGTATGTATTTAAAAAGTATCGAGATACAGGGGTTTAAATCATTTGCCAACAAAATAGTTTTTGAATTCCACAATGGAATCACCGGAATTGTAGGTCCGAACGGCAGCGGGAAGAGCAATGTCGCCGATGCGGTCCGCTGGGTGCTTGGTGAGCAGAAGGTGAAGCAGCTTAGAAGTTCCAGTATGCAGGATGTCATTTTTTCCGGTACGGAGACGAGAAAGCCCCAGGGATTTGCGAGTGTGGCCATTACTCTCGATAATTCAGACCATCAGCTTGCAATCGACTACGACCAGGTCACGGTTTCGAGGCGTGTCTATCGTTCCGGCGAGAGCGAGTATATGATAAATGGCAGCGCGTGCCGGTTAAAGGATATCAATGAGCTGTTTTACGATACGGGAATCGGAAAAGAAGGCTACTCCATTATCGGACAGGGCCAGATCGATAAGATTTTGAGCGGTAAGCCGGAAGAACGGCGGGAACTGTTTGATGAGGCCGCCGGAATCGTCAAATTCAAGCGGCGCAAGGCCATTGCCCAGAAGAAGCTTGAGGATGAGAAGCAGAATTTAATCCGTGTCAGTGATATCCTGTCAGAACTGGAAAAACAGGTCGGTCCGCTGGCAAAGCAGTCCGAAGCCGCAAAAGAGTATCTGCGCTTAAAAGAGGAACTGAAAAAATACGATGTGAACCAGTTTTTGATGGAGACTGCGGGAATCCGCCTCCAGCTTCATGAAATCGGAGAGAAAGAAAACATCGTCTCAAAGGATTTGTATGGCACAAAGGAAGAGGCAGAGCGGATTCGTGCCGAATATGAAGCGTTAGATGCCTTCCTGTCAGGGCTGGAACGGGAACTTACCGAAGCGCGCGCAGGCTTTTCCGAGGCCAATATGGAAAAGAGCAGCTTAGAAGGCCGGATTAACGTGCTGAATGAGCAGATTAACACCGAAAAGATGAATGCGGAACACATCGGCAGCCGGATCGCCACAATCCACAGTGAGATTGAGGCGAAGCACGCCCAGGAAGTCTCTTACGGTGAAGAGCGCGCCGGGATCGCGGCTCTTGTAAAAGAGGCGATCGAACGCCTTTCGGCTGCGGAAGAAACTCTGGCCCGGGAAGACGGCAGGATCCTCTCCTTAGAACAGCAGATCGAGTCGGGAAAAAGCAGAATCATCGACACCCTGAATGAAAAATCTGCTTTGACGGCCAGACAGCAGCGGTATGAGGCGATGCTGGAGCAGGTGAATGTCCGCCGTTCTGAGGTCTGCCAGAAGCTGTTAAAGTATAAGAGCGATGAGTCGGAGCAGGATGAACAGCAGGCCATATACCAGAAGGATTTGGACGAGATCGATGCAGAACTTTCAGGACTCGATGAGAGCCAGGGATTTGCGGAGACAAAGCTGGAGGAACTGGAACAGGAAGTCCGCCGTCTGAACAAGAATTTAAATGATAAGCAGCAGGAGTACCACACCAGCTACACGAAGCTGGAGTCTTTAAAGAATCTGGCGGAACGGTATGAAGGGTACGGCGGCAGCATCCGGCGGGTGATGGAAGTCCGGGACCGGGTGAAAGGAATCCACGGCGTCGTAGCGGATTTAATCGCGGTTCCGAAGAAATACGAGGTCGCCATCGAGACGGCCCTTGGCGGAAGTATCCAGAATGTGGTCACTGATTCAGAGGAGACAGCCAAGCAGCTGATCGAATACTTAAAGAAGAACCGGTATGGGCGGGCGACATTTCTACCGCTTACAAGTATCGGCAATAAGAATACATTTAACCAGGAGAAAGCGCTGAAAGAACCGGGCGTGCTGGGCCTTGCCAATACCCTGGTGGAGGCGGATAAGCAGTATGAGGGCCTGATGCGCTACTTGCTGGGGCGGGTGGTGGTGGTCGATACCATTGACCATGCCATCGCGCTGGCGAGAAAATTTCAGTACTCCCTCCGGATTGTGACCCTGGAAGGCGAACTTTTAAGCGCCGGCGGTTCCATGACTGGCGGTGCGTTTAAGAACACCAGCAATTTACTCGGCAGAAAGCGTGAGATAGAAGAACTGGAAAGTGCCTGCACGAAGGCCCTCACCGATGTGGACCGGATTGAGAAGGAACTTGTGATGAATGAAGGGCTGCTGGAAGAGAGCAGAGAAGAGCTGGAGTCTATCAGGACGAGGAAGCAGGAACTCTATCTCAACCAGAATACGGTCCGAATCAATATCAGCCAGTTGGAACAGAAAAAAGAGGAAATCCGGGAATCCTACGGCGATTTG
>CAUEKH010000418.1 GCA_959018155.1 uncultured Hungatella sp. | reverse complement strand
GATCTCCTCCAGGCGTGCAATGGTCCCGGTCTCCATGGCCCGGTACACCGGACTTTTTATCATGGCTTCCCTGGACGGTCCCTGGGCAATGAGCATGGCATAATTCCAGGAGTACCGGATCTGTTCCTCCGTCGTTCCCGCGGTTCCCTGCACCACCTTGGTGGAATCCCCGTTGATGGCAGCCGTCAGATGTTCAGAAAGCCACGATTTCGCGGTTCCCGGCTCCCCGATCAGCAAAAGCGCCCGGTCAGTTACGAGAGTCGCAATGGCGATCTCCACCAATCTCTGATTTCCGATATATTTGGGGGTGATCACCTTCTTACCGGCCTTACCTCCCACAATATAGGTCAGCACCGAACGGGGACTCATCCGCCAGCCCGTCGGGACCGCATCCTTTTCCGCCGCGATCAGCGCGTCAATTTCCTCCTGATAAAGCTTCTCCGCCGGGAGACGCTGTACATTTTCTTCTTTGCTCATACGATAATTCCATCCTTCCATCTATCCGTTCATTTACTCTGCAATACCGGCCGCCCGGTTTATTTCTTTTCTGCGGCCTTCATTGGAATCCCAGTTGCGCCGTTCTCTGCCTCCCTTTGGAAAGCTGCACAGAATTTTGTCAATTTCCCTGATTTCCCGCTGCTTCTGCTCCTCGGTGAACGGGAAATCAGAAAACCACCGCTGAATGTTCCACATACTGATGCCATCTTCTGTATTCTTCTTTACATAGGCCGCCACAACGCCCTCGAAATTGTCCCAGCCACATTCGAGTAAGATGCTGCAGAGATTCCTGTTATTCTTCGCGGAAAGGGCGCGTTTATAGAAATACTCCCCTGTTTTCTTTCTGTCCTCCATGGACAGTAAGGAGGCCAGCACCTCATCCCGGTTAATCTCCTGAAGCCATTCCGACCGTCCAAAACCGATTACCGTCTTCTCTCCAAATATTTTTTCTTCTTTCAGAAGCTGGAACCACTCCGGATCCGGCGCTTCATAAAGTTTCCGTCTGAATATGTGAGAGCGCTGATTACCGGCTCTCTCTTCTTTCCGGTAGCGCATTTCATACGTGCCATCCTCTTCCACATACCGGATTCGCCCCAGCACCGTGAGAATTGCCAACTTCCCTCTCCGTTTCTCCTCTTTGCCAAACGCCAGAACAGCGTCTCCCGGAATTTTGTCGCGGTAAGTTTTCATCACCTCTGCAGCAGGTTTCGTCAGGAAATCCGCTGCCAGGGCCGGCGCCAGCCAGAACCGGTCGGAAGAGGTGGCTGCCAGTTCTCGCGCCAGAGTCATCAGCCTCTCATCCTGGCTGTAGATAATAGAATCCATCAGGGTTTCCGCAAAAACCTTCTGGGTATCCCTGTAATTAAAATTTCCCTTTGCGGCTTCACGGTATATTTCCTGCATCTTCTCTGACGCCTTTCCCGGCAAGGCGCAAATCAGGGCTCCAATCCAAACTTCCTTTTCTTTATCCCTGCCGGCCTTAGCCTTATTGGCTTTCCCCCGGCCGGTTTTCTCCTTATCAGCCTCATCCTCATCAGTTTTCGCCTTGTCGACTTTCTCCTTGTCTGCTTTCTCCGGCGTAAATACTTCGCGAATCAGCCCGGCAATCTTATCCGAAACAGCCTCCGACTTCGAAAAACTTAAATATTCCATTACTTCCGTCGACTTCTTTGAAATTCTCGACTCCCAGTAGGCATCCGTCTCCTCTGTATCCATCATTGCCAGTATCTGCTCTGTCATCTCTAAACAGCCGCCTCTTTCCGTGCGCGCCAGATCGAGCAGTATCCCCACGTTTTCTTTTTTAAAGCGGAGTGCGCGGATCGCCTCCTGACGTAGATCCTTCTTAGAGTTCTCAAGAACTTCTAAGTAAAAATCATTTTCTTCAGCCCCGGCCAGGGCTTCGATCACACGAAGCCGATGAATTCGGCCATTTTCCGTCGTATCCTGAAAGCCCATCTTCAGCAGAGGAATCATCTGTTTCTCACTGTTCGATAAAAATGTTTCCGCGGCATCCGCAATATCGCAGTACCGATCAGAGAGGGCCGTCACAACGGCAGCCTGCAGCCTGTAATCGCCAAATACTTCCTTCCTCTCTTTCATCGCTTCCGTAATCGGAACCAGTCTTCCGCCTCCGGATTCCGTAAGCGCCTTCTCCAACGGCGCTTCCACGCTGTACGGCTGGCACGGACAGTACCGCCGTGTCACCAGTTCCAGCGGAACGGTCTCCTCTTCCAGCCCGCACCCGGCCTGGGTACAGAGAATCGCTTCTGAGAGCGCCAGTGTGTCGAGTAAGCAGCCCGCCCGGTCTTCACAGTCAGGCGCCATGGTCTTCTCTGCCATCACATACAATTTTTTAATAACCGGAACCGCGTCCGCAAGCGGTTTTATCTGCTCCACAGCCCGCCTCAGCCGGAAATCCTCCCCAACCAGATTCACACCTGCCACAGCAGCCCCGGTCAGACGTTCATGGAGTTCATATAATCCCTGTAATTCCATGGTTCTATCTCCTTTTTATGTAATCGTATTAGTGGATCAGCCTCACTACTTCGTATTCTGTAATCACAGAATACGGCTGCATACAAATCTTATGCTCCTGTCCGTCGTACCATAACACTCCGAACATCACCTGATGCGCTGTCATACTCTGATCCGGAAGGATATCGAGACGCTTCACAGACGGAGTATCCCCCGGTCTGTCCTTCAGTTCCACGCCTCCTCCGTCTTCACAGCGAAGCAGCCATTTTAAGCTTCCATCTCTGGCCTTCTCCAGCCCCGAAAATGCAATCAGGCAGCCGAAGCGCCCGTCAGAGAGCGTATTTTACAGTTCATTTTTCGCCATTTTCACAATCCCCGGAAGGGATGTGGCCGCTTTTCCACGGACCGCCGCCAGAAGTTCTTCCGTCACAGGAAGGAATTCTCCGCCCTCCCATCGAATCCTCCGGCCATTTTCACCGGGGTAGCAGACGAGAAGGGGAACCTTCACCGCCTCCATCACGGAATCCTCCTCTTTTACGTATTTTAAAGCTTTCACAGGGCGGTAATTATAAGTGACCGAGATTTCTCCACTCTCCCTGTCAATCCACCAGCCCTTATCCACAAATTCCTTTCTGGAATCATCGTAATACACATCAAAAGCAAGCTGAAGCAGCGTCAC
>CAUEKH010000417.1 GCA_959018155.1 uncultured Hungatella sp. | reverse complement strand
GACAGAAGTCCCTGGATCCGGCTGCCAGGCCGTATCGACAGCACGACTGAGCTGATGTGGAAGAGACTGCTGGTAAAAGGCTATGACAGCGGATTCGATCTGGGCCGGGTGATTGTGGTGGCGGACGGTTCCGGAAGCATGATGACGTGTATCGGAGGCGCTTTAAGAGTGACGGCGCTTGAAGCCGCCATATCCCTGGCTGTCTATTTTGCGTCGGGTCTTAAGGGAGCGTACCGTGACAAATATATTACCTTCAGCGAACATCCGGCCCTTGTGGATCTGGGAGAGGGCAGAAGCCTGAAAGAAAAGCTGGAAATCGCCCTGGCCCACAGTGAAGTCGCAAACACCAACTTAGAAGCAGTCTTCGATTTGATTTTAAACACAGCGGTTTCCGGGCAGATGAGCCAGGAAGAGCTGCCGGAGGGGATTCTGATTCTGTCTGATATGGAATTTGACGCCGCGTTTTCAGCCCCCGTCTCTGAACGCCTTATGGAACAGATCGCCCTCAAATATAAATCCCATGGCTATGAACTGCCGCGTCTGATTTTCTGGAATCTCTGCAGCAGGACCAACACGATCCCCATGCTGGAAAACAGGCGGGGAATCTCCTTGATTTCAGGATTTTCCCAGAATACGATCTCCATGGCTGTCAGAGAAAAGAAGCCGTACGATGCCCTGAAAGAACGGCTGGACGGAGAACGGTACCAGGCAGTCGGAGCGGCAATTGAAATGTTGATACAGGTGGATCCGGTTTGATTTGCAGATGAAAAATCTCCTGCTTCCCATTTCCGGAAAATAGGTGTATACTATTTTCATTGGAGAAAAGGATGGGATACAGGAGGTTTTTATTCGTGGGACAAAAGCTTAAGACGGGACAGAGGACGGGGCAGGTCATTATGACGGAAGGAGTTATCTGGAAACAGCTTCTGACATTTTCCATGCCGCTTCTGATAGGAAATCTATTTCAGCAGATGTACAATACCGTGGATTCCATTGTAGTGGGGAATTTTATCGGCAGCGAGGCGCTGGCAGCGGTCGGTTCCAGCAATTCCTTAATTAATCTGATTGTCGGTATGTTTATGGGAATCGCCACTGGCGCGGGCGTTATTATTTCCCAGTATTATGGAGCGAAGAGTGAGGAGAAGCTTCACTGGGCGGTTCATACCTGTATTGCCTTAAGCCTTGCAGGAGGCGTGATTTTAATTGTACTGGGTGTTATTCTTTCACCTTTCATACTCCGTCTGATGGGGACCCCGGAAGAGGTTATGCCGAATTCGGTTGCCTATCTGCGGATATTTTTTTGCGGCTCTCTGTTTAATCTCGTTTATAATATGGGAGCCGGAGTGCTGCGGGCTGTGGGAGATTCCAGACGTCCGCTCTACTATTTGTGCGTGTCTTCCGTGGTCAATATTGTGCTGGATCTCGTATTTGTCATTCTCTTTCACATGGGAACGGCCGGGGTTGGGTATGCTACCATTACCGCCCAGGCTGTGTCGGCGGCGCTGACGGTGAACGCGCTGATCAAGACGGATGACTGCTACCGGCTGGAACTGTCGAAAATCAGGATTGACAGGCGGATGATGGGAAGAATCTTAAAGCTTGGAATTCCCAGTGGTATCCAGCAGTCTATCATTTCCCTGTCAAATGTAATCGTGCAGGCCAATATCAACTCCTTCGGCGCGGCTGCCATGGCCGGTTACGGCGCATACAGCAAGGTAGATGGCTTTGCGGTGCTGCCGTTACAGAGCTTCTGTATGGCGGCCACCACATTTACCGGACAGAATATCGGCGCGCGGAAAGGGAAAAGGGTCAAACAGGGGATTTTCCAGGGTATTATTATCAGCCTGACTTATACCATGTTTGCGTCTCTCTTCCTCTTTGTCAATGCGGACCGGGTGCTGCGGATCTTCTCTCCGGACGAGATGGTCATTGCGTTTGGACACACAACCATGTATCTGCTGCTTCCGTTCTACTGGACACTTGCCATCCATCAGATTCTGATGGGGAGCATCAGGGGCAGCGGAAGGACGATGGTGAGTATGTTAATCGGCGTGGGAAACATGTGTATCCTGCGTATGATATATATTAATTTTATGGTGCCGTTTTTCCCGAGTTTTGAGGCGGTGATGTGGTGTTATCCGATCACGTGGTTTACCACGATGCTGATGGACATTATCTATGCGCTGCGGGCAAAATGGATTCCGAAAGGAGACTGATTATGAGACATGGATTTATCCGGGTTGCGGCCGCGACTCCAGATGTGAAAGTGGCGGATCCAGAATTTAACAGTGAAAAAATAATTGCTCTGATTCAGGAAGGAATCGCGAATCAGACGAAGATTATGGTATTTCCGGAACTCTGCCTGACCGCCTATACATGCGGTGATTTATTTGGACAGGATATTTTGTTAGAGCAGGCGAAGGAAGAACTGAAAAAGATTATAAAAGTGACGGAAGGCACGGATATCCTGGCGTTTATCGGGATGCCGTGGGAGTGGGGCGGAAAGCTTTACAATGCGGCGGCGGCGATCCAGAACGGGAGGCTGCTGGCTGTGGTGCCGAAGACCCATCTGCCAAACTATTCCGAGTTTTATGAGAGACGGTATTTTGAGCCGGGAAATGACGTTCCGGTGGCTGTAAACTGGGAGGACTATAAAGTCCCCATGGGATCCAATATCTTATTCGCCTGTGAAAATAACCGGGATCTCGTCGTGGCGGCGGAAATCTGCGAGGATGCCTGGGTGGTCAATCCGCCTTCTATCCGTCATGCCATGGCAGGCGCCACCTTAATCGTCAACTGTTCTGCCAGCGATGAGACGACGGGCAAGGATGCATACCGGAGAAGCCTGATTTCCGGCCACTCCGCCAGCCTTGTCTGCGGCTATGTGTATGCCAACGCCGGAGAAGGCGAGTCGACCCAGGATCTGGTATTTGGCGGTCAGAACCTGATTATGGAGAACGGAACGTGCCTTGGCGAGTCGAAACGGTTTGCCAACGAGACGATTTACGCGGACATGGATTTGGAGCGCCTTGTCAATGAACGGCGCCGCCTGACCACGTTTGAGCCGTCTGACCGCAGCGGGTATCTGGTGGTGCCATTTACTTTAAAGATGGAAGATTTGAAGCTGCGCCGTTTTATCGATCCGATGCCGTTCGTTC
>CAUEKH010000416.1 GCA_959018155.1 uncultured Hungatella sp. | reverse complement strand
CCATCAGGACTCTGGCAATTACCATGTCCTCAGGCGTGGTAACCTTAATATTCGAATAGTCACCGCGGATCAGTTTTACCCTTCTGTCCGTCATGCTTTCTACCACCATGGCATCATCTGTTACTCCTGTCTGGTACTCTGCAGAGGTAAACAGCTTTTGATACGCCTCATAGATCAGACTGTATTGAAACGCCTGGGGAGTCTGAATTTGCCAGAGCCGGCTTCTGTCCGGTGTCACGGAGGCGTATTCGGACTCGTCAGCTATTTTTACCGTATCTTTAACCGGCATTCCAATTACACAGGCATCGTAATCCACAGCCCCTTCCATAGCAGCCTCTATCACAGCCCTGGTCACACACGGCCTGGCGCCGTCGTGGATCAGAACGTAATCACAGTGGTCTAACGCCTTTAATCCCTCAAATACAGAGTGGTACCGTTCGGCGCCGCCCGCTACAATTTTGCTTACTTTTTTTAAACCATAGCGCTCTACAATTTCTTTTCGGCAAAATTCCACTTCTTCTTTTCCTGTCACCAGGATGATTTCTTCTACCGGGCTTTCCTCAAACGCTTTTAAGGCATAGTAAATAAGCGGCTTTCCATCCAGTTCCAGGTACTGCTTCTGGATGGACGTCCCCATTCGCTTTCCTTTTCCGGCTGCTAAGACAATCGCAGCCACACGATGGCCGCTGACTTCTCTCTCCAAGCTTTCGCCCCCTTTCTGTTATCTAAATGGCATCTTTCCTGCTATTGCAGAATTCACGGTTAAGAAACAGCAAACTACCGCTCCCCAAGTTTTAAATTGGGAACTGCATTTAAATCCCAGCCCGCCGAAGCGCCATTAATATACTCGTAATAAGCGGCCGTGCCAATCATTGCCGCATTATCCGTACAGAAAATGGGGGACGGATAGTAAAAGGTAATTCCCGCCTTCTCACAGGCCCGCTTCATCTCCGGCCTGAGGGCAGAGTTGGAGGCTACGCCGCCTGCAATCGCAACTTTCGTAAATCCATACTCTTTTGCCGCCTCGACAGTATGGCTCACAAGCACATCCACCACCGCATTCTGGAACGATGCCACCAAATCAGGGACATTGACTTCTTCTCCCATCATACTGGCATGATTTAAGTGATTTAACACAGCCGACTTTAGTCCGCTGAAGCTGAAATCGTAAATATTCTCTCCCACCTTTGCCCTTGGAAAATGGATCGCGTGGGGATTTCCCTCTTTCGCCGCCTTATCAATCTTCGGGCCTCCAGGATAGCCGAGGCCAACGGCGCGCGCCACCTTGTCAAATGCCTCTCCTGCCGCATCATCTCTGGTACGGCCTAAAATTTCAAATTCTCCATAATCGCGGACGATCACGAGATGGGTGTGGCCTCCCGATACAATCAGGCACATAAATGGCGGCTCCAAATCGGGATGTTCGATAAAGTTGGCCGATACGTGGCCCTCAATATGGTGAACCCCCACCAGTGGCTTTCCTGCCGCGTAGGCAATGGCCTTGGCCTCCGCCACTCCGACTAAAAGAGCGCCGACCAGACCGGGGCCGTATGTAACCCCGATGGCGTCCATTTCTTCCAGGGTCATACCTGCCTCTGTAAGGGCCGCCTCGATGACCTGGTTGATTTTTTCAATATGTTTTCTGGAAGCAATCTCCGGCACCACGCCGCCATAGACGGTATGAAGGGCGATCTGGGAGGAAATGACATTTGACAGCACAGTACGGCCATTTTTCACCACCGCTGCTGCCGTCTCGTCACAGGAACTCTCGATTGCCAGAATGTAGACGTCTTCCTCTGTATGATTTATTTTCATGATATCCTCCAAATAATTCACTGTTCATATCAATACCGTTTTCTGTCAGTCCTCGTCAAATTCCAGTTCCAGCGTCCATGAATCTTTTGCCGCCTTCGCCCTCGGAAATATTTCCCGAACCTTGTCCATATATTCTTCGGGCCTTGTCAGGGAAGGGCTGTAATGAGTCAGCCACAGTTCCTTCGGATCGGCTTCTCTGGCCAGCTTAGCGGCCTCGTAGAAGGTCATGTGTTTATATTCTCTGGCCTTCGCCTCTTTGCCATCCTCGCCGTACATCCCCTCGCAGATAAAGAGATCCGCATCCTTTGCGTACTCAGCAATCACGGGAACGGGGCGGGTGTCGGTGCAGTATGTGACTTTAAGCCCCCGTCTCTCCGGTCCCAGGACCATGTCCGGGGTAAATGTCTTTCCGTCCTCCTCCATAACCTGTCCCTTCTGAAGCCTGCTCCAGAATTTCTGCGGTATGCCGTATGACTTCGCCCGTTCCACGTCGAAGCGGCCCGTTCTCGGGATTGAGATGGAGTAACCGTAACACACTACGTTGTGGTTCACACGGTAAGCGTCTATCACGTAAGGACCCATTTTCAGCTGTTCCCGGGGCTCACTCAGTTCTACATACTTTATCTCAAATGGAAGTTCCGGGGCAATAACCCGGAGGGCGGACACGACGCGTTCCAGCCCCTTGGGCCCGATAAGGGTCAGCGGCTCGGTGCGCTCCGCATTTCCCATGGTTAAAAGGAGGCCGGGCAGACCGCTGATGTGGTCCGCATGGTAGTGGGTGAAACAGATGATATCAATGGGCTTGGGACTCCAGCCCTTCTCCTTCAGCGCTATCTGGGTGCCCTCGCCGCAGTCAATCAACAGATTGCTTCCGCCGCACCGGGCCATCATGGAGGTCAGCCAGCGGTAGGGAAGCGGCATCATACCGCCGGTCCCCAGTAAACATATATCTAACATAAAAATTTCCTCATTTCTGTTCTGTAAAATGCCTATGTGAAATCATAACACAGAAATGGGGGAAGAATCAAGGGCTTAATCAGTCGAGCTGCTGCAAAAAGGGCGCTACACCAGCCAGTTCCAGAAATGTTGACGCACAGTCTGTTAGCGATATTCGATGAGCAACCGCTGTATTTTCTGCCCGGATGCCGCCATATCCCATAACCGGACAGATGTGGTATGCCTCAATTCTGCCGTTCCAGAACGTCTAATAATCGGTCCAGGTGTGCACAATTGACTTTCGGGCGCATATACTTTATTATAAAGGTAAGAAGAAGCGATATACGCCGTAAGGGCAAGCTTTTAATTATCACTTGTACGCCGTAAGGGCAATTTTTTAAAAAGTATT
>CAUEKH010000415.1 GCA_959018155.1 uncultured Hungatella sp. | reverse complement strand
GCGAAAATCAGCTTCGCCGGAACTGCGAGTATTACATAGAGTAACGTTCTCCAGACGGAATACCAGAATTTCGTATCTTCCGTAAACATTCTCACATAGTTATCCAGTCCTATAAAATCGGACTGTACAAAGTTATAATTCGTCATGGAATAATACAGTGACAGTATCATCGGCAATAATGTCAGACAGCAGAATCCAATGACAAATGGCGCCGCAAATACGTATCCGACCGCGTTGTCCGAGCACAGGCGCTGTCCTAAAGTTTTCTTCTCCTTCATCCCACGTCCTCCTTTCAATGTTAAAACAGTTTCCTTTCAGACCAGGCGATAATACGTAATTCTGCACGTTCCCGCACGCCTGCTGCCGGCAAAAACGGCCTGCTGCTTTACACAGCAGGCCGCTGCACCTGTCAGTCTGTCTGTCAACTCTTACTTCCGAAAATATTTATCTCGAAAATGCTGCCGTAGCGAAATCAAATACATTCTGCGCCGCCTGTTTTGCGTCAATCTCTCCGGCATTTACCTTATCGAGTTGGCTCTTGAACTCGTCCTTGATAGCGTTCTGCTGGGACGGCTCATTGATAAATACGTTCTTGGAATCTTCCCATGCGCCTACCATACCGACGTAAGCATAGATGTCCTTCTCTAAATCACTTAAGGATGGTTCGATTGTGGCACGAACCGCGCTGGTAATCGGAACGCCTCTCTCACCTAAGAGAATCTCGTTGGCCTCAGGGCTGTTGATAAAGAAGTTAATAAATTCGGCACACACCTCTGGATACTTTGTCTGGCTGTAAATTGCAAGTCCCTGGGAAGACTTCACCGCGTAACCGGAAGGTCCGTCCGCTTTCATTCTCGGGAGTGTGGCAATCTTAAGGGTTCCCACGCCGTTCTCTTCTGCTGCTTTTGCCATTGCTACAACCTGATTGGACAGTGCCCATGTCATGGCAGCTTCACCTGTTGCAACGAAATTCTGTTCCGGAGCTGTTCCCATCTCGTTTAATGCGCCGCGGTCCGGATAAGCGCCGCTCTCTGTCATTCTCTGAATCATCTCGATAAACGGAACCATGTAATCCGGAGATTCAATCATCAGGCCGCTGTTGTCAGCCTTGAAGAAATTCAGGCCGTCCTCATACTGGGGAACGCCAACGGTACATGCGCCATAGAATTCTTCCAGAGAAGAGGAACCATAATCACCGGTCACTTCTTTTAAAGCTTCTGAATACTTCTCATAATCTTCCCATGTCCAGTTTTCAGCCGGCTCAGGAAGACCTGCTTCCGCGAACATGTCCGCGTTGTAAATGATGCAGTGTGCGTTGGTTCCCAGGGAAATCTCCATCTGCTTGCCCATATCGTATGTGGTAGCCAGGAAACCGTCAGTAATGTTATCTGTATTGATTGTGCCGTCTTCTATGTAAGGAGTTAAGTCTGTAACAACAGAGCTGAATTCCGCCCAGTTATTGCCAAGCTGGAAGACATCCCACACATCCTGTGCGCCGATTAAGGTTGGCAGCTTCTGGAAATATCCGTTGAAATCAGCCGGCTCTGTCTCGATGGTAACGTTTGGATACTTCTCCATGAACATCTTGGCAACGGCCTCTGTTCTCTCGTGTCTCGTCTGACCGCCCCACCAGGCAAAACGAATCGTACACGGTTCCCCGTTGTTCACCTGATCCGGGAATACCACCTCTTTGATATCGCCGGTCTCGGCTGCTGCTGTCGTCTCCGCTTTTTCTGTCTCAGCCTCAGCCTTTGTCTCCTCTGCCTTGCTTTCCGGAGCCTTGCTCTCAGCCACAGTCGTCTCCGGCGCCTTTGTCTCTTCCGCCTTCTTGGATCCACAGGCTGCCGTGGACAGTACCATTGCAGATGCCAGTGCAAGTGCCATTACTTTCTTCAGTTTCATAACTTTCTCTCCTTTTGCTTTTTCTTGAACAATACAACGCTTATAGTTTACTTTAATTTAATCAATTTAAATTTATTAAACTAATTTGCATTGCTTTTATGTGTTTCATTATAGCAGTCACTGTTTAATATGTCAACACTTACTTAATTATTTAATTATCTTATCTTTAAGTTTCAACACTTTTACCAGTTTATCTTCAATGTTTTTGTATATATTGGATAATAAATTCAGGCTGTATTCATTTTTTTCTATTTTAATCCGCATTATACGGCTCTGAATTTATTTAATTGTTTTCAACTTTTAAATGAATTATCGTCCATTGTTTGAGTAAATTGTCGTCTGAATTGTTTAATTCATTTAAATACCTTGAAAAAGCATTTACTTAATTCTGTTTTTACATAAAAAGAAGACATCATCTCCGGTCCGTTCTTCAGGAACCGGAAACAATGTCTTCCATTTTTTTAATGATATCTTCCGCTTTCGCGTCACGGCCGTACCTGGCCGTTTCCATAAACAATATACTTCGTCGTCGTAAGTTCTTTCAGTCCCATCGGGCCTCTCGCGTGAAGCTTCTGGGTGCTGATACCGATTTCCGCCCCAAATCCGAACTCATAGCCGTCTGTAAAGCGGGTGGATGCATTGACATAGACGGCTGCCGCGTCAATCTCATTCAAAAACCGCTGGGCGTTGTGATAGTCAGAAGTGATGATCGCTTCCGAGTGCTTTGTATTATACCGGTTGATATGGGAAATAGCCTCATCTAAAGAGTCCACCAGTTTTAAAGAGATAATATAGTCGAGATACTCCGTCCCCCAGTCCTCCGGAGCAGCCGGGGTAAAGCCAGCTGCCAGGCGGCACGCTTCCTCGTCGGCGCGGATTTCCACATTTTTCTCATCCAGCCGTTCTTTCAGTAGAGGGAGAAAATCCTTTGCGATTTTCTTATGGACCACCAGCGATTCACAGGCGTTGCAGACGCCGATTCTCTGTGTCTTCGCATTAAAAATAATATCCAGCGCCATGTTAAAATCAGCCGATTCATCCACGAAGATATGGCAGTTTCCCGTTCCTGTCTCTATCACGGGAACCGTACTGTTCTCCACAACGGAACGGATTAGTCCTGCGCCTCCGCGCGGGATCAGCACATCCACGTAGTCGTGGAGCCGCATGAACTCTCTCGTCACAGCCCGGTCCGTGTCGGTAATCAGCTGCACGGCATCTTCCGGCAGACCGGCTTTTTTAAGCCCGAGGCGGCGCCATTT
>CAUEKH010000414.1 GCA_959018155.1 uncultured Hungatella sp. | reverse complement strand
GGGCGCCAACACCGTCCGTCTGGCCCACTATCAGCACTCCCAGGATTTCTATGACGCCTGTGACGAACTGGGCCTTGTGGTATGGGCAGAGATCCCCTTCATCTCCGTGATGAGCAAGGATCCGGCAGCCCATGAAAACTGCATCAGCCAGCTGACCGAGCTGATCCATCAGAACTATAACCATTCCAGCATCTGCTTCTGGTCCATTTCCAATGAGATTCTGATCGGCGGAATTTCCGAGAAGCTGGTGGAGAACCATAAAGAATTAAATGCCCTGGCCAAGAAGCTGGATCCGACCCGTTTAACCACCATTGCCCACGTGAGCATGACTCCTGTTGACAGCCCGATGCACGGTATCACAGACGTAGAGAGTTATAACCACTATTTCGGCTGGTATGGCGGCAGCTACGACCAGAACGGCCCGTGGTTCGACAACTTCCACGAGGTTCATCCGGACATCTGCTTGGGACTCTCCGAGTATGGCTGTGAGGGTATCATCACCTACCACGGTCCCGACCCGCAGTGCAAGGACTACTCCGAGGAATACCAGGCAGAGTACCATGAGCACCTTGCCAAAGTCTTAGACGAGCGCCCCTGGATGTGGTCCAGCCACGTATGGAACATGTTTGATTTCGGCTGTGCGGCCCGTGATGAGGGCGGAGTGGCCGGACGGAACAACAAGGGTCTGGTAACCATGGATCGGAAGACGAGAAAGGATGCATTCTACGTCTACCAGGCCTACTGGTCAAAGAAACCGATGATCCACATTGCAGGCCGCCGGTACGCACAGAGAGCCGGTGAGACCACCATCGTAAAGGTATACTCCAACCAGCCGGCCGTATCCCTGTATTTAAACGGAGAACTTGAGGCTGTACAGAGCGGATACCGGGTATTTACCTTTGAGATCGCTTTAAAAGAAGGCTTCAACACTCTGCTGGCAGCAGCCGGGGATGTCAAAGACTCCATCACCTTGGAGAAGGTCGATGAAGAACCCTCCATCTACTACCTGCCTGAAAGCAAAGAGCGTTCCGAGGGAATCGCCAACTGGTTTAAGTTAAGCGGAAGCCTCGATTTAACGGCTCCGATGGAATTCCCTGAGGGCTATTACAGCGTGAGAGATACCTTTGAAGAGCTGGCCAAAAATGAGGAGGCATTTGCCATCGTTTCAGAGGCCGCCTATTTAGCCACCACCTTCAAAATCAAGAGCGGGGAAGGAATGTTCAATATGTTCAAGAATTCTACCGTGGAACAGATTCTCGGATCCATAGGTGCATCAATGAAAGAAGGATTCTTAGAGAGCATCAACGCAAAGCTGATTAAAATTAAAAAGTAACAGATTCATTTCTCCTGAGAACAGGAAAGGTGCCGCGCAGCCATCGAAAGTGATGATTGCGCGGCACCTTTGGTCTGTACAGCTTTCGGCGTCAGGAACTAAAGATTTCTGTCCCGCCATCTTCTTTTCCATAAATAAAATCATAGAGAGTCTGATACAGCCGATCCGGTTCAATCGGCTTCGCCAGGTGGGCATTCATACCCGCGGCCTTACTCTTTTCAATATCATCATCAAAGGCATTGGCCGTCATGGCGATAATCGGTATCGTCTTTGCGTCTTTATTGCTTAAATGCCTGATGTTATTGGCAGCCGTCAGCCCGTCCATCAGAGGCATACGAATATCCATCAGTATCACATCGTAATAGCCTTCTTCCGACTTGCTGAACAGTTCCAGGGCGCGAAGACCGTTTTCAGCGGTATCCACAACGAATCCCTTTCCCTTTAAAAGCATAACCGCTATCTCGATATTCAGAGGATGATCCTCCACCAGAAGAACTCTTCGTCCTGTAAAATCGTAATCGGAAACAGCTGCCCCTGCCTGCTTCTCCTCCTTCTGTCCCAGTGCTTTGGAGAACGCCGAGATCAGGGAAGATTTAAACATCGGCTTACTCATGAGCAGATTGACTCCCGCCAGCTTGGCCTCATGCTCAATGGAAAGCCAGTCGTAGGCCGTCATGATGATAATTGTGACCTCCGGGCCGACAATGCTCCGAATCCGTCTGGCCGTCTCAATGCCGTCCATCTCCGGCATCTTCCAGTCGATCAGTATCATATCATAATATTTTCCCTGACTCCACAGCATACGGACACGGTCGATGGCTTTCCGGCCGCTGTCCACCCATTCCGCCGTAACGCCCATCTCCTTTAAGGTGACGACAGCGCTCTCACACACGGCAACATCATCGTCCACCACCAGGGTTTTCAAATGGGAGAAATTATAGTTTGCCTTCTTCTGTTTATGGCGAAGCTTCTCTTCCTCCGTGATCCCCAGCTTCACATCCACTGTAAATTCAGAGCCAATCCCCTTAATTGAGCGGACCGTAATCCTTCCATCCATCATATCCACAATGCTCTTGGAAATCGCAAGCCCCAGCCCGGTTCCTCCGTAGAGTGCCGTCGTCCCCGTGCTCTCCTGGGAAAATGGCTCGAAAATATGAGGCAGAAATTCCTCATTCATGCCGACGCCTGTATCATTGATGATAAAGCGGAGGATGGCGTCATTCTTCGTCCGTTTTCTCTGGGAAGCGGAGAACGTGACCTTTCCGCCTTCCCTGGTAAACTTAATGGCGTTACTTAAAATATTGATCAGCACCTGCTGAAGCTTCATCGCATCGCCCATAGAATAATCATCCAGCACCGGGTCGATGATACACTCATATCGACCCCTTTTACAGAAGCCTGGCTGTAGCAGATGGAATTAATGCCATTTAAGAACTCCTCTGTGGGAATTTTCTCATTTTTCAAAAGCATCTTTCCGCTCTCGATACGGCTCATGTCGAGAATATCATTAATCAGAGAAAGAAGGAAGCGGGACGAGATACCAATTTTCGAAATGCAGTCCTCCACCTGTTCATCGTCACCGATGGACTGGGCTGCAATCGTGCTCATACCGATAATGGCATTCATCGGAGTCCGGATCTCGTGGCTCATGCGTGACAGGAAATCGGACTTGGCCGCATTGGCCTGTTCCGCAGCCACAAGAGCAGCCGCCAACTCCGCCTTCTGCTTCTGTTCCTGAAGCACAACCTCTGTCACGTCATTTCTGGCTAAGCATACCCTGCCTAAATTTCTGTCTATATAGAAGATCTCAAACCGTTTCACCGTAAGGGAACCA
>CAUEKH010000413.1 GCA_959018155.1 uncultured Hungatella sp. | reverse complement strand
TCAGGAACAAGGATTTTTATAAGCCGGACCAGTCTTTAGACAGCTTTGGAGAGATAGAGGTGCCGGGCCACATTGAATTATCGGGATATGGGAAATGCCAGTATATCAACACCATGTATCCCTGGGATGGTCACGCCTGCCTGCGTCCGCCCCACATCGACTGGTCCGATAATCCTGTCGGAAGCTATGTGAAGGAATTTGAACTGGAAGAGGCCATGAAGGGAAAGAAACTTTACATATCCTTCCAGGGTGTGGAGACTGCTTTCTATGTATGGGTCAACGGCCATTTTGTGGGATATTCTGAGGATACGTTTACTCCCTCTGAATTCGAGATTACGGATTATGTGACGGACGGGGTCAACCGCCTTGCTGTGGAAGTGTATAAGCGAAGCAGCGCCAGCTGGATTGAGGACCAGGATTTCTTCCGGTTCTCCGGTATTTTCCGTGAGGTGTATCTCTATGCGGTGCCGGAGTGCCATGTGAGGGATCTGTTTGTCCATGGGGACACCGATGAGACGTATACGACGGGGAAGATCCGGGTGGAACTTGAACTGACCGGTGAGATGACAGGCCGCGGGGATGCGGTGCTGACGGACAAGGACGGGAAAGAGGTCTTTGTTTGGGAGAATTTTACCTGTGAAGAAAGCAGCGCTGAGGTGGTACTGGACGGACAGGTTCCGGCGGTTCATCTCTGGAGTGGAGAGGATCCGTATCTTTACAGTCTGACGGTCACCCTGCGGAAGGCGGATGGGACTGTGGCGGAGATCGTTTCTCAGAAAGTGGGATTCCGCCGGTTTGAAATCAGAAAACGCCTGATGCTTTTAAATGGAAAACGGATCGTATTCCGCGGAATTAACCGCCATGAGTTCGATGTCAGAAGAGGGCGTGCCGTGACAGAGGAGGATATGATGTGGGATATCCGCTTCATGAAACGCCACAATATCAACGCGGTGCGTACGTGCCACTATCCAAACCAGAGCAGATGGTACGAACTGTGTGATGAATACGGCATCTATTTGATTGATGAGGCGAATCTGGAGAGCCACGGTTCCTGGCAGAAGTTAGGGTATCCGGAGCCCTCCTGGAATGTTCCGGGCAGTCTTCCGGAGTGGAAAGCCTGCGTGGTGGACCGCGCGCAGTCCATGCTTGAGAGGGATAAGAACCACCCCTCTGTGTTAATCTGGTCCTGTGGCAATGAATCGTATGCCGGTGAAGACATCCTTGCCATGTCCATTTTCTTTAAGGAGAGGGATGGGTCGCGCCCCGTCCACTATGAAGGTTCCTACTGGAACCAGGAATTCGACATGATCACGGATATGGAGAGCCGCATGTATGCGAAGCCTGCCGAGGTGGAGGAGTATTTGTTAAATGACCCGCAGAAGCCGTATGTGCTCTGCGAATATATGCACGCCATGGGCAATTCCCTGGGCGGTATGAAGAAATATACGGACCTGGAGGATCGGTATCCAATGTACCAGGGCGGCTTTATCTGGGATTATCTGGATCAGACTCTGATGAAAACGGATATTTACGGGGAAGAGCATATGGCCTACGGCGGAGATTTCACGGACCGGCCAACCGACTATAATTTCTGTGGAAACGGGATTGTCTACGGGGACAGGACCATTTCGCCGAAGGCGCAGGAAGTGAAATACTTATACCAGGATGTAAGGCTTAAGCCGGAGGATGGCAGAGTTGCGATTGAGAACAGAAGGCTGTTTACCGATACGTCGTGCTTTGAATTTATCTATAAGGTTCTGCGCAATGGAGAGGCGATCCTCACTTACCGGTTTGACGCGGCGGTGGAACCCGGAGAGACGCGGTGCGTGACGGTGCCGAAGCTGGATCCGGCCGATCCGGGAGAATACGTTTATCAGGCGTCGGCTGTTTTAAAGAGTGATACGCTGTGGGCGGAAGCCGGATATGAGATGGCGTTCGGGGAGAGCGTTGCGGTTGTGGAAGAAGGACAGGCGGATTTACCGGCGGAGGCGATGGAGAAAGTGCCAGAGGAAGCGCCGGAGAAAGTGGCGGAGAAAGTAGCGGAGAAAGCGCCAGAGGAAACAGAGACCGGGAAAGTTCAGTCGGCCGGCTGTGAAGCTGTGGAAGGTGCAGAAAACACGTTCCGTGTCATTCACGGGGATGTGAATATTGGCGTGAAGGGCGACGGGTTCTATGTGATTTTCTCTAAACAGGAAGGTGGAATCGTCTCCCTGGTATACGGAGAAAAGGAGTGGGTGGTGAAGCCGCCAATGCCGGTGTACTGGAGGGCGACCACCGATAATGATAAGGGAAATCACTTCCCGATATCGAGCGCCATGTGGTTTGGAGCGGGGAATTTCCCGCTGTATGACAACAGGACTTTCTCTCTGGAGGAAACTGAAAGTACGGTCCGCATCTCGTATACCTACAGTCTGTCCACAGTGCCGATGACGACGACAGATGTGGTTTATGAGATTGATCACACCGGAACTATCAGAGTCACTCTTCACTACCATGGCATGAAGGGACTTCCGGAACTGCCGTTGTTCGGGCTTCGTTTCCGAATCCCCGGCGTGGCGGAGAAGTTTACGTGGTACGGCAGAGGACCGGAGGAAAATTATATCGACCGCTGTGAAGGCGCAAGACTCGGAATTTTTGAGGATACGCCGCAGAACAATGTGTCACGGTATCTCTCTCCGCAGGAATGCGGCAACCGCACCGGAATCCGCTGGCTGAAGGTGACGGATGAGTCGGGAGAATCTATCCGTTTTCGAGCTGTGGAGAAGCCGTTTGAGGGTTCTGTGCTTCCATTTACGGCGGAGGAACTGGAGACGGCCACCCATCGGGAAGAACTTCCGAAGCCAAGATATACGGTGGTGACGGTTTTGGCGGCCAACCGCGGAGTCGGCGGCGACGACAGCTGGGGAGCGCCCGTTTATCCGGAGTACTGCATCAGCGGGGAGAAGGATATTGAGTTCTCTTTTGAGATATCGAGGTAAGAGATAGTAAGGTAAGAGATATCAAGGTAAGATATGGCGTCCATTTTCAGTTTGTGGAAATGGACGCTGTTTTTTTTATGACGGGAATCGGCGTGGGTGCAGGTTAGCGTGGCTGAATTGTTTGAAGCGTGGCTGGACTGTTTGAAGCGTGGCTGAACTGTTTGAAGCGTGGCTGAACTGTTTGAAGCGT
>CAUEKH010000412.1 GCA_959018155.1 uncultured Hungatella sp. | reverse complement strand
CAGGCCTTCCAGAACACCGGCGCGGATCTCATTTCCCCACGGGGCGGGAAAATGGCCCATCATATACGTATAGCTTTCTCCCGTTCTCATACAGAACAGAAGAACGGCGGCAGACATGGCTGTTGTCGCCGTAATGGCAGCCAGACTTACATTTCTGGCCGATTTTCCTGAGAGCGTACAGGAGACAATCCCGGAAAACATGGCAAGAATGATAGAAAAGAACGGAAAATTCTGAATCAGCGTCATGGATTTTCCTCCTTCTTTGCCCGTGTCAGGATTTCGTCCAAATCCAGGGAACCGTACCGCTCATACAGCCGGATTGTCAGTGCCAGCATGAGCGCCGTCGTGCTGACCGACACCACAATTCCCGTCAGCACCAGGCCGCTGGGCACGGGGTTGATGTAGGCGGAAGCCTCCCTGATGTCATCCACGATGATGGGGACCATCCTTCCTTTGATGTACCCCTTTGCCGCCAGGAACAGATAAACCGCTGTGTCCATGATGTTCATTCCCATGATTTTTTTAATCAGGTTCTGATGAAGCAGCAGTATGGTAAATCCAATGCCAAAAAGGATGACGGAAACCGTCTCCTCCAGATTTGCAATCAGATGGTAAGCCACATCACATCCCTCCTTTCCGGAACAGGGTGTAAAACGCATACATCGTGCACGCCACCACCAGGCCCACGCAGATATTAAGCGGAAGAATCAGACCGCTGCTTAAGATGGCCCCCGGCGTTCCCAGGGGAATCCCGCTCTCTAAATGGTTAGCCCCGGTAAAGAAGGAGTAACTCTTCGCGAGACAGTAAAAGGTCAGGGCGCATAAAGTAATCCGCCGGTAAACCTTCTCTGTAAAAAAGCGCTCCGTCTTCTCAAACCCGAAGGCATTCAGGTAGAGAATCAGTCCCGATCCGAGAACCGCCCCTCCCGAGAATCCGCCGCCCGGGGAGAGATGGCCGTTTAAAATAATGTAGATGCCGAAAATCATGATAACCGGCACCAGGACGCAGGCGCATTTCTGCAGAATAATATCATTTTTCGGCTCGAACATTCTGTCATTCGCTTCTTCTAATCGCTTCCTGTCCTCCTCTTTGTGACCGTCGGAATCTATCCGCAGCAGGACGAGAACGCAGCAGGATGCAATAAACAGCACACACGACTCCCCGAAGGTATCAAACGCGCGGTAATCGAGAATCATACCCGTGACAATATTGACGGCTCCCGTCTCAGGAAGCCCTTTTTCGATGTAGCGGGCCGAAACCTCGTTGTTGTCCGGATTTCCCGCATTTCCAAACACCGGCAGATACGCAACGGTCCATAAGAGAACGGCAATGATACCTGCACAGACGAGAAGGGATATCACTCCGTAAAATTTGTGGAAAAGGCGTAAGCTGCGCTCCTCTTTTAAAAGGGGAGGGGCATCCTGGATATCTGAAGCAGGACTTTCAACACTTTCTTTCTTTGAAACAGAGGGAGTATCCACGACCGCAGCTGCATCGCCGTTTTTCTCATGCAGCCGGGTTTGTCGTTCCCTGTCAACTTCCTGCGGCACCCGGATTTCCATCCCGTTTGCAAGCGGATCTATCTCCCCATCCACCCACTTTCGGAATTTCAGCCACCGGCTGTGCTCGTAATTATCTTTTCTCCTGCTCATCCCGGTCCTCCTTTCGGATTGCCCTGATCTTTTTCAGCGTGATAAAGAAAAGGATGCTGGTAACTCCCGCTCCCACTGCAGCTTCTGTGATTGCAAGATCCGGCGATTGCAGAAGGACCCATATGACACACATGATCAGGCTGTAGGACATAAAAATGACGATGGAGGTGAGCAGATCCTTCGTAAATCCGACCGACACGGCGCAGACAATCAAACAGAACAGCAGTATGATTTCAAACAGTTTCATCCTTCTTTTCCTCCTCCCCGCCGCCATCTTCCCGGTGCGCTTGTTTCTCTTTCTGAATTACAGTTATCTCGCCTAAATTTTCATCGGTCATAGCCTCCAGACGACTGATCATATGGCCCGATACCGGCGAAGCTGTCCAGAAAAACAGGATGACCAGAAGCAATTTTAAGGAATCCATGGAGAATCCCCGCATCACAATCAGCCCTGATAACACAAAGAGGATTCCGAGAGTATCCCCCATGGCCGCCGCGTGCATCCGGTTTAACGCATGGTGGAAACGATTCACTCCGAATACCGCCAGAGCCATAAACACAAGCCCCAGAATCAGGCAGACCGCCGCTGCCGCAAAACGTATCCACGCAACTGTCATCTCGTTCCCTCCTCTGCCCGGGGGACTTCTGAAAGTCCGGTTTCCGGTTTCTGATTCGAAGATTCTTCCTGCTTCTCTATCAGACTTTCTTTCCGATTCCCTATCTGGCTTTCTTTCTGTTTCTCTATCTGGCTTTCTTTCCGCTTCTCTATCTGGCTTTCTTCCTGCTTCTCAACCTGATTCATGACATTGTCCTCAATAGCCCCCAGATCCGCCTTTCGCTGCTTCTTCTGAAGGTAAACCCCTGTATACACCTTACAGAGCACGACGACGCCCAGGAAACTGATCATCGCGTAGATCAGACAGATATCCACAAGATAATTTTCATCGAGAAAAACAGAAAGAATAGTAATCACCATGATAATCATTGTTCCGATCATGTTGACAGCTATAATCCGGTCCGAAATCCCAGGCCCAAGTACAGATCGAATCAGGCTGACAATGATCAAAATGGCAAGCAGGGTAACCGCCCCTGTAAGCAGCATACTATACATGTTTTCAATCATTTCCATCGCGCTTCCTCCGCCTCCATCTGTTTCAATAAGTCCACAAAAACAGACTTTTCCAGTCCCTCAGCGAAATCCTTATCAAGGCAGTGAACACAGAACCTGTTTTCCTCCACAGATACCGTTATCGTTCCCGGCGTCAGGGTGATGGAATTGGCGAGCAGCATCCTTGCCAGTCCGGTCTTAAATTCCGTATCGAAGTACACAAAAGCCGGCTCCGGCTGAAGTTCCGGAGAGAGAATCAGCTTCAGCACACAGACATTGGCCTTTACAATCTCCTCAACAAGAACCCAGGAATACCGCAGAAACAGTGGAATCAGCTTAAATAAAAGCAGTTCCTTCCTCACACTGTACTCCATACACCTGCAGATAAAATAAAAAAGGGCAACGGAAAGAAAC
>CAUEKH010000411.1 GCA_959018155.1 uncultured Hungatella sp. | reverse complement strand
ACAACGCTTCATTCCAGTCTTCCATTTTTCCCGTCTCCCTGTACCAGCCCGATATCCATGCTTCCGGAACGAAAGCCCTCTAAATCGAGGGTGATATAAAGAAAGCCCAGCTGCTTTAAATGAGCCGTAATTTCATCTCTCATCTCCACAGCCCTTAAGAGAGACGTTCCATCAAGTTCAATTCTGGCAATCTCCCCATGGAGGCGAAGACGAACATTTCCGCCGAGTTCCCTCCTCAAGTACTCCTCCCCCGCCGAAATCCGCTCCAGCACCTCATACTGAATTTATCAGAGAATTTCGCAGAGGACTATGCTGAGGATCTCTCACAGGAAATCAATGAGGACGCTACATTTGAAATGCCGAATGAGGGGAGTGAGGAGGAACCGCAGCTTAGCACCTCGATACCGGAAAATGATGATGACGATGATTTTGAGATAGAGGAGAGTCTTGAGGACATGGAGAAAAAACTGACATTCCGGCTTTCACGGGAAGCTTCTGAGCCGAAGAACAGGAAGGCCAACCCATCTGAAAAGCCGTATGCCCCTAAAAATACAGTCGATCCTGATGTGCGGTACCCGGACAGGGAAGACGAAGACGATGATGATTTTGAATTTATGGATTTAGACGACTGATAAAGTGAAAGAGTCGGTAAGAACCCCGGAGAAAATGGAAATTTCTCCGGGGCTTTTCATACTTGACGTGACGGTAATATTGTTATACAATGTGTATAACAGATATAACGAAAGATGGTGAGTATATGCTATTACAGATTGATTTTAACAGTGATGAGGCAATCTATATCCAGCTTCGGAATCAAATTATCATAGGAATCGCCACGGAAAGTATTAAGGAAGGGGACCCCCTGCCTTCCGTGCGTCAGATGGCCGACAATATAGGGATTAATATGCATACGGTCAATAAGGCGTACTCTGTGCTGAAACAGGAGGGATTCGTCAAACTGGACCGGCGAAAGGGAGCTGTTGTGTCCCTGGACGTGGATAAGATGCGGGTTCTGGATGAGATGAAGAAGGATTTAAGTGTCGTGCTGGCCCGGGGTATCTGCAAGAATATCAGCTGTGACGAGGTTCATCAGCTGGTGGATGAGATTTACCAGCTGTTTACCGGAAACCAGAAGGAGGAATAACCACTGGATTGGAGGTTCATTATGTTATGTGAGAGATGCAGAATTCGCGAAGCGAATATTCAATACACAGAAGTCATCAACGGAGTGAGGGCAGAACACCATCTCTGCGCGCAGTGTGCGAAGGAGATGGATTTCGGGCCGTATTCCGCTATTTTTGACGGGGATTTCCCACTTGGAAAGCTGTTATCCGGGTTGCTGGGAATCGAGAGTACCACCCAGGTGCCGGATAAGATGCGGCTGATTACGTGTCCAACCTGTCAGACGAGTTACGAGGAGTTCGTGAGAAACAGCTGTTTTGGCTGTGCTGACTGCTACAGTGTATTTGGTCCGCTGATGGAGGAGAGTTTAAAGCAGCTTCAGGGAAGCGCAAGCCACACGGGCAAGAAGCCGAAGTACCAGGAGATTGTCTATATGCCGGGACAGGAGAGAAGAAATAAGACGGTTGCCGGCGGGGAGAAGAATCCGGATGGAACGAAGTTTGCCGATGATACGGCATTTTCGGACGGAACGGAGAATCTGAACGGCGCGGGGAATCCGAATGGCACAGCGCTTTCGAACGGTGCGGGGAATCTGGACGGAACAGCGCTTTCGAGCGGCGCGGGGAATCCGGACGGAACAGCGCTTTCGAGCGGTGCAGTGAATCCGGATGGCATGGCAAATCCGAGCGGCGCGGCGAACCCGGACGGAACAGCGTTTTCGAACGGCGCAGCGAATCCGGACGGCGCAGCGCTTTCAGACGGCACAGCGCTACCAAACGCCGCCAAATCTGGCAACGCTTCCGCATTAAGCGCCGCCGGGACTGAGGCTGCCTGCAAGGAAGAGATCATGGAGTGGGAGGCCAGGCTAAAAGAGGCGCTTCGATTCGAAGATTATGAGACAGCGGCTGTCTGCCGCGATAAGATAAAAGCGCTGAAGAAAGGACATGAAGCAAATGCTTAGATGGTTTGAGAGGACCGATGAGGAACGGCCGGCAGTTGTAAGCAGCCGCGTTCGTCTGGCCAGAAACTGGCAGGAGTACGCATTTCCTTCCAGGCTGGGCGAGAAGGACGGGCAGGAACTGGTACACCGGCTGGAATTCGGACTGAAGGATTTACCGGAAGCAGAGGGGAAAAAGTTCCATTTTGCCATGTTGGACGAACTGGAGGAACTGGACCGGGTCGCTCTGCGGGAACGGCGCGCCTTAAACAGGGCAGCGGTTTCGAAAAAAGGCCCCTGCGGGATTTTGCTGTCTGAAGATGAAGACACCGGAATTCTGTTCAACGGGGATGACCATATCAGAATCCAGCTTCTTTCCACTGGACTCCATCTGGAGGAACTGTGGGAGAGGGCCGATAAGCTGGACGACTACATCAATGAACGTTTTCCATATGCGTTTGATGAGCGCTACGGCTATCTGACCTCATTTCCAACCAACGTCGGGACGGGAATGCGGGCGGCTGTGGTGGTACATTTGCCAATGCTTTCCCTTGGAAAGCGGTTTTCAGGCTTAATCAGTGATATGAGCCGGTTTGGCACGGCCATCCGCGGCGTATACGGGGAGGGGGAGGAGAATTTCGGATCCCTTTACGAGATATCGAATCAGAAGACGCTTGGAATCAGTGAGAAAGAGATTATTGATACCGTGACGAAGACGGCTATCCAGCTGACGAACCAGGAGGCCTCTGTGAGAAAGATGTCCCTTCAGCGCCGGCGGCTGGAGAGGGAGGATGAAGTATATAAATCCTACGGCGTACTAAAATATGCCAGGAGGATGACGGCCAGAGATGCCATGATTTTCCTATCTCAACTGATGGCAGGCATCTCGGACGGCCTTCTTGAGACGAAGGAGGCCTGCTCCGTATACCGGCTGATGTTAGGCATTCAGCCGGCGAATTTGCAGAAGCTGTCGGATAAACCGCTGACAAAAGAAGAACTTGATATTGCGCGGGCTGATTTTATCCGAAGTGAACTGCCGGAATTAAAATGACAGGAGGACACTCCGGATGACTTCTTTGCCCGCAGTGCATGGCGCAACGGCGAGTTCAAGAATTA
>CAUEKH010000410.1 GCA_959018155.1 uncultured Hungatella sp. | reverse complement strand
CAATAAAGTTGTCTGTCATTCCATCCCGATTCGTCCGGGACGAAATGTGGCCGTGATCGTTGAATCAGCAGCGATTAAATATCGTCAGAAGCAGATGGGGTATAATGCGGCCCAGGAATTGTACCGTAGGGTGACAGGAAACCTTCAGGGAAAGCAGGATGAGTTTTAACATGAAGAAGTGGACGATTGGTGTGGACGTGGGCGGAACAGAAATTAAATTCGGCCTGTTTGAGGATAGGCTAAAAGAGAAATGGTCTATCCCGACAAACGTGTCGGAACATGGTTCTCATATTCTTCCGGAAATCGCGGAAACTATTGTTGATAAATGCCGGATCTTTGGTGTGGATATAACCAATCTGGCAGGGGTAGGTATGGGACTTCCGGGGCCGGTTCTTGACGGAAATGTTGTCAGAGAGTGTGTTAATCTTGGTTGGTCGGATGTGGCAGCGGCCCGGGAATTATCAGAGCTTTTGGCCGGAGCATTCAGTTGCCAGCCGGAAGATATTCCGGTGCGTGCCGCCAATGATGCAAATGTTGCGGCTCTGGGTGAAATGTGGCTGGGCGGCGGAAAATCCTGTAAAAGTCTGATCATGGTCACCCTGGGGACCGGCGTGGGCGGCGGTGTTGTCATTGATGGCCGGATTTACAACGGCGTTTCAGGTTGTGCCGGTGAGATCGGACATATCATCTGTGTGGATGAAAAAGATATTACGGGAAATTGCAGATGCGGTAGTCGGGGGTGTCTGGAACAGATTGCATCGGCAACGGGAATTGTGAAGTATGCCGGGCATTATCTGGCTAAAACGGACATACCATCTGTATTAAGAGAATTACTGCGGGAGAAAGGGAATATCAGTACGAAGGATGTGTTTGACGCTGGAAAAAACGGAGATGAGGCGGCTGAACAGATCATCGATACGGTGACCAATTATCTCGGACGTGCTCTGGCAGGAATTTCCGCGGTGATAAATCCGGAATGTATTCTGATCGGAGGCGGAGTTTCGGCTGCCGGAGAATATTTAAGGGAAAAGGTCGCCCGCCATTTCAGAGAACAGGCCTTTTCAGAACTTAAGAACACGCCGGTGCGGCTGGCGGTCCTGGGAAATGAGGCAGGAATTTTCGGTGCGGCCTATATGATGATTTCTGAAAGAATGAGAGAGGATAGCATTTTATGACATTAGCAGAACAATTAGAAACTGTGATCGGGCAGGGGCAGGTTTGTGAGAATGAACCGATGAAAAACCATACGACGTTTCGAATCGGAGGGCCGGCGGATATTTTTGTATGTCCGAAGACGGAAGAAGGCCTGATCCGTGGATTAGAATGGTGTAGAGAGAAAAAAATTTCTTTTTATGTTATAGGAAATGGCAGCAATCTGCTTGTAGGCGATAAGGGTTTTCGGGGGGTTGTTTTTCAGGTATGCAAAAACCTGGATGCTGTGGAGACAGAAATTACACCATCGGGAATCTGTGTCCGTGCGGGCGCCGGTGTGATGTTGGCAAAGCTGGCCAGGGATGTTTCAGCCAGAGGCTATACGGGCTTTGAATTTGCTACGGGAATACCGGGAACACTTGGCGGAGCTGTTACAATTAACGCAGGCGCTTATGGCGGAGAAATGAAACAGGTTCTTGTATCTGTCCGGGCGGTCAACATGGCTGGTGAGGTCCTGGAAATTTCTTTAAAAGATCTGGAACTGGGATATCGTACCAGCCGGATCCAGAAAGAAGCTCTGATTGTCTTATCAGCGGTCTTAAAGTTTGCCCGGGGTGATGCAGAAGCCATTTTGGAACAGGTAGAGGAGCTTTCAAGACAGCGGAAGGAAAAACAGCCGCTGGAATATCCGAGTGCAGGCAGTACCTTTAAACGGCCGGAGGGGTATTTCGCAGGCAAGCTGATTCAGGACGCGGGTCTGAAAGGCTATCGGGTCGGTGATGCCATGGTGTCGGAAAAACATAGCGGTTTTGTGATTAATGCAGGAGCGGCCACGGCTTCTCAGGTACGGCAGTTAATGCAGGATGTGGATGCGATCGTCTATGAAAAGTTTCAGGTACATCTTGAACCGGAAGTGAGGCTGATCGGAGAGTTTTAAGGGAGGAGGCAGACAGATGCGTTTTGTTATTGTGACAGGAATGTCCGGAGCGGGAAAAAGCTCTGTATTAAAAATGTTGGAGGATATCGGGTATTTTTGCGTGGATAATCTTCCGGTGCCTCTTCTGCCTAAATTTGCAGAGCTTGTGTCCGTTCAGGGAGAAAATGCTATGCATCAGGCCGCTCTTGGCATTGATATACGAAGTGGTGAAGGCCTGGCGACGGTGAATAAAGTTCTTGAAAATATAGAGGATTTGAAAATAAATTACGAGATTCTGTTTTTAGATTGCGAAGACGCAGTTTTGATCAAACGCTATAAGGAGACGCGTCGGCAGCATCCGCTGGCTGTGGGCGGCCGGATTGAAGATGGCATTAAAAATGAGCGGAAAAAGATGAAGTTTCTAAAACAGAGAGCGGATTATATCATTGATACGAGCCAGATGCTGATCCGGGATTTAAAAGGCGAGGTAGATAAAATTTTCGTTAAAAATGAACCCTATCAGAACTTTTATCTGACCGTATTGTCTTTTGGTTTCAAATATGGCATTCCGACAGATGCAGATTTAGTTTTTGATGTTCGGTTTCTGCCGAATCCTTACTATGTAGAAAGTCTTCGTAAAAAGACGGGAAATGAACCGGAGGTCCGGGATTATGTGTTGAATTGTAAAGAAGCCGGCATGTTCTTGGATAAGGTTGAGGATCTGCTTGTATTTCTTGTACCCCAATATATTAAAGAGGGAAAAAATCAACTGGTGATTGCTGTTGGCTGTACTGGCGGTAAACATCGTTCCGTGACGATGGCCAATGGAATTTATCATCGGCTGGCAGCAAAAAATTATAGTGCAAAGGTGGAACACAGGGATGTGTCCAAGGATGCGCTCAGAAATAAATAAATCCGGTCCCGGAAGGATGGATTGAGGTGGTAACATGTCTTTTTCAAGCCGTGTAAAGGAAGAATTATCCTATCAGACAGGAAGCGCCATGCATTGCCGCATCGCTGAGATTGCGGCAATTTTGAGTATGTGCGGACAGATTTTTCAGGAAGAAGATGGGAAAGTATCGATAAAAATACAAACGGAAAACCTTGCGGTC
>CAUEKH010000409.1 GCA_959018155.1 uncultured Hungatella sp. | reverse complement strand
CGGAAGCGCCAGAATGATTTAAAGAAGACGGAAGATGAGATCCACCGCCTGGAGACGAGGGACGGGGAGATTGACGAACTTCTTACAAAAGAAGAAGTCTTCACCGATGTTCCGCGGCTGATAGAACTGAACAAAGAAAAAGAGGAGATCGCCGCAAAGCTGGAGGAACTCTACGAGGTCTGGGAAAGCCTGGCAGAATAGGCTCCGAGAGAAATTTTATCTGATAATTCAAAAAGAGAGGACTGCTGCACGGATAACTGCCGCCGTCCTCTCTTCGATCACCCATTCTTTTCACAAGACAAATCACTGCTGCGTTGTCTGACTGCCGCTCACAATCGCAACACCGTTGCTGGTGCCAATCCGGTCCGCTCCCGCCTTCACCATCTTTTCAGCATCCGCTGCGGTTCTGACTCCGCCGCTGGCTTTTACCTTTGCACGGTCTCCAACCGTCTTTCTCATCAGCGCCACGTCATGCTCTGTCGCGCCGCCTGTACTGAATCCGGTGGAAGTTTTGACAAAATCGGCTCCCGCCTCCACACATAATTCACACGCCCTTACAATCTGGGCGTCATCAAGCAGACACGTCTCCAGAATCACCTTCAGTGCGGCATATCCCTTTACAGCTTCCGCTACCGCCCTGATATCTTCCAGAACAAACGCCTCATCTCCCTCAATCAGACGGCCGACATTGATTACCATGTCCACCTCCTTCGCCCCGTTCTTCACCGCCTCCACTGCCTCTGTCACCTTGGACATCGTTGTGGTTGCACCCAGAGGAAATCCAATCACCGTACAAACCATAACCCTGGTATCCTTTAACAGGGAGTAGCACAGCGGCACCCAGGAGGGATTGACGCATACCGACGCAAAATGGTACTGCGCCGCTTCCTCACAGAGTTTCTTTACCTCCTTTGATGTGGCATTCGCCTTTAAAATCGTATGATCGATCATAGATGAATAATTCATGTTACTTCTCCTTCTGTCCCGTTTCTATTTTTTGAACCTCAGTCTTCAGCTTCCTCTTTCTTCTCATCTTTTAAATGCAGTATCTCCTTCAAGGCGCCGATCACATACGGGGAGTCCTCCTCCATCGCAGTTCTCGTCTCACTGTCGCTTAAATACGCCTCCACCAGCTTACCGAAATAAAATTTCATATCGTCACTGTAGTAGTCCGGCACGTCAACATAAGAAGCGAGTGAATCGCTGTCCATATAGATATCCGACGCAAATTCGCTGTTTTCTCCGTATACATTGGACGCATAGCCGATATACTCTCCAAACGCGGCCGTCAGCCCCTGTGGCTTGCAAAACTTAATCTTCCGATAGCTGGTATCCAGCTTATAATAGACGTAATATCTGCCGTTTCCCGTCTCCGGTGCAGAAAAATACCCTTTGTCCGGGTAGTAGAGAATTTCCCAGCCGTGTTCCACAAAATACTTTACCCAGCCGCGCGGGATATTCTGCATGGCCGCTGTAATCTCATTTTTCGTACTTGCCGATACTGAGGATTCCTTCCCCTTTCCTTCAACTACAATATCGTACTCCTTCTGCCTCTGCCCGTTCTCATCCATATAATACAGGCCGACATACTGATTCGCCGCCATCTGCCCGTTTTCCAGAAAATAGTACCGCTGCCCGTCTATGGTCCGGTAACCGGAGGAAACCATCTCTCCCCTTCCGGTAAACCAGTACCAGCTTCCGTCATCGTCCTGGAACCAGCCTTTTTTTGCAAATCCGTCCTCGTCGAAGTAATACCACTTCTCATTCTCATCGTTAAAGCACCAGCCAACAGCCAAATCCCCCGTCTCACGGAAGCAGTAATAATAGCCGCCCACCTTCGTCCACTCCGAAGCCATGTAGCCTTCTCTGTCAAAATGGAACCAGTAGCCATTGATCTTCTCCCAGCAGTTTCTTTTATACGTGCCATCCGCAGCCACGTATTTCCAGCCAAATCCGTCGTCCAGCCACTCATACGCTTCCTCCGTTGATTCGGCTGAACCGGAGACTGTTTCCTGAGAAGTTGATCCGTTGGAATCCGTACCCTGAGAGGCCGCTCCACCGGAATCCGTTCCCTGGGGACCCGCTCCACCAAAATCCGCACCCTGAGAGGCCGCTCCGCCGGAATCCGTACCTTGGGCAGCCGCTCCGCCGGAATCCGTACCCTGGGTAGCCGCTCCGCCGGAATCCGTTCCCTGGGCAGCCGCTCCACCGGAATCCGTTCCCTGGGCAGCCGCTCCGCCGGAATCCGCCCCCTGATAACTCTCCGCAGCCCCGGTGACTCCGGGCCCGATTTCCTCGTCGGCCAGAGATACCATAACACACCCCAGGCTCAGCAGAACCCCTGCCGCAACTGCCGCCAGCCCTCTTTTCTTCAAGCCTTCGCACCCCTTCCTACGTGTTCGTTCTTCATCTAAACTCGATTGTACTATAATCCCCATAAAAAGTACAGGTTGCAAATCTGAAGTTTTTGTGAATTTTCCCCAAATCCGTTTTCAGCTTTTTAGTCATGGTTTTAAGGCTTGTCTTTTTCCCCGTGTCCATTATAATAGAAAGCAGCAAGTGAAAGTGAGGTAACACATATGAAATGGAAACGCCCTGCAGCACTCATCGGTGTGCTTCTGATTCTCGCCATGTACGTCATAGCCCTGGCAGCCGCATTTTCCGGAAACCCGGATTCCAAAATCTGGCTGATGGCGGCAATTTTAAGTACCGTCATCGTCCCCGTTACGATCTATGCGATCCAGCTTGTATGGCGGCTGGTCAGACACGACGATGACGATAATTCCAGACATTAAGTTCCAAGTTTAAAAGAAAGAGGTCCATCTATGAGCAGCAATCTTGAATATTACAAGGTCTTTTATTATGTAGGACAGTTAGGCAGCATCACACAGGCCGCGGAAAAACTCTGCATCTCCCAGCCTGCCGTCAGCCAGGCTATCCGCCAGCTGGAACTTTCCGCCGGCGCAAAGCTGTTTATGCGGACCTCTAAGGGAGTAAAACTGACGAGAGAAGGGGAACTTCTCTATTCTTACGTAAAATCCGGTTTAGATACGGTCTGGTATGGGGAAAATATGTTAAAGCGAATGCAGGATTTAGATACCGGCGAGGTGCGGATCGGCGCCAGCGATATGACTCTCCAGTTCTATCTTCTCCCCTACTTAGAGCGTTTTCACGAACTGTACCCGGG
>CAUEKH010000408.1 GCA_959018155.1 uncultured Hungatella sp. | reverse complement strand
TTGCACTCCTTTTATTTGGGGCAAATCCGAAAGCCTTTACATCCGTGGTGAAGGTTCCGGCGCTGAATCTGGCGGGTGGTAAGCTGATTATCTCAGGAGAGACGATTGTGACGATTATTTCCTGCGTTGTCATCATGATAGCACTTACCACGTTTATCAGAAAGACGAGAGCCGGACAGGCCATGCTGGCTGTATCGGAAGATAAGGGCGCTGCACAGCTTATGGGTATCAATGTGGATGGCACGATTGCGCTGACCTTCGCTATCGGTTCTGCGCTGGCGGCCATTGCCGGTGCGCTTCTCTGTTCCGCTTACCCGACTCTGACCCCGTATACCGGTTCCATGCCTGGTATCAAGGCGTTCGTGGCAGCCGTTTTCGGCGGTATCGGATCGATCCCGGGCGCATTTATCGGCGGTCTTTTACTGGGCGTGATTGAGAACTTAAGTAAGGCGTACATATCATCCCAGCTTTCTGATGCGATTGTATTCGCCGTTCTGATTGTTGTCCTTCTTGTGAAGCCAACCGGCATTTTAGGCAAGAAGATCAATGAGAAAGTGTAGGTGGGAGACATGAACAAGAAGAGTAAGACAATTGGAAGCAACTTAATTACGTATGGCATCGTAATTGCTGCTTATATCATTGTGGAAATCCTGATGAAGACGGGCCATATGAGCAGCCTGATGAAGGGTCTGCTGGTGCCGCTCTGCATCTATACGATCATGGCGATATCCTTAAATTTAACGGTAGGTATTCTGGGTGAACTGAGTTTAGGTCATGCCGGGTTCATGTGTGTCGGCGCGTTTGCCAGCTCCTTATTTTCACTCTGTATGCTGGATGCCATGCCGAACGCCGGACTGCGTTTCTTCCTGGCGATTCTCGTCGGTGCGGCGGCGGCCGCAGTCGCGGGTATCATCGTGGGAATCCCGGTTCTCCGTCTTCGCGGGGACTACTTAGCTATCGTTACGCTGGCTTTTGGGGAAATTATCAAGAACGTGGTCAATGTCATCTATGTGGGAAAAGACTCCAACGGAATTCATTTTTCCATGAAGAATGCCATGGCTTTGAATCTGGCGGAGGACGGCCAGGTGATCATGAATGGGCCGCAGGGCATTACAGGGACGCCGAAGAACGCGTCATTTACCGTGGGAATTATCCTGATTCTGATCACGCTTTTCATTATTCTGAATCTGATCAATTCCAGATCGGGGCGCGCGATTATGTCGGTCCGTGACAACCGGATTGCCGCGGAATCCATTGGTATCAACATTACGAAATATAAACTGATGGCATTTACCATTTCCGCTTCGCTGGCAGGTGTGGCGGGCGTTCTCTACTCCCACAACTTATCGGCCCTCACGGCGACACAGAAGAACTTCGGCTATAACCAGTCCATCATGATCCTCGTATTTGTGGTTCTCGGCGGAATCGGCAATATCAGGGGTTCCATGATTGCAGCTGTAGTTTTAACCCTCCTTCCGGAAATGCTGCGCGGACTGAACAATTACCGTATGCTGATTTATGCGATTATCCTGATTGTCATGATGATTTTCAACTGGAGCCCGAAATTCATTGATTTCAGGAAACGCCATTCCTTAAAGCGGTATCTCCACAAGAACCAGACAGATAAGGAGGTTTCATAATCATGGCTTTACTTGAAGTAAAAAACCTCGGAATCTCATTTGGCGGCCTTAAGGCCGTGGATGATTTCAGTATTACCATTGAAAAGGGCCAGCTGTACGGGCTGATCGGCCCCAATGGCGCTGGTAAGACGACGATTTTCAACCTCTTAACGGGTGTATATAAGCCAAATACAGGGACAATCCTGCTGGATGGCGAAGCGATCACCGGGAAGAAGACTGTGGATATCAACCGGGCAGGCGTTGCCAGGACGTTCCAGAATATCCGCCTTTTTAAGGACTTGACGGTTCTCGACAATGTCAAGGCAGGTCTTCACAACGGATATCCCTATTCCACCATAACCGGCATCCTCCGTCTGCCTGGCTATTATAAGGTAGAGAAGGCCATGGATGAGAAGGCCATAGAACTGTTAAAGGTATTTGACCTGGATCAGGAAAAAGATTATCTGGCCTCCAATTTACCTTACGGCAAGCAGAGAAAGCTGGAGATTGCCAGAGCGCTGGCGACCAACCCGAAGCTGCTGCTTCTCGACGAGCCGGCCGCCGGAATGAACCCCAATGAGACGAAGGAACTGATGGACACCATCCGCTTCGTCCGGGATAATTTTGACATGACGATCCTGCTGATTGAGCATGATATGAAACTGGTATCCGGTATCTGTGAAAAGCTGACTGTTTTAAACTTCGGACAGGTCTTAACTCAGGGAGATACAGCCGATGTATTAAACGACCCTGAGGTTATCAAGGCATATCTTGGAGAATAGGAGGAAACAGACCATGGCCATACTGGAAGTACATAATCTGGAAGTTTATTATGGCGTCATTAAGGCGTTAAAGGGAATTTCCTTCGAGGTAAATGAAGGCGAGATTGTAGCGCTAATCGGCGCCAACGGAGCGGGCAAGACTACGACACTCCATACCATTACAGGTCTTTTAAAGGCCGCCTCCGGGACCATCCGGTTCGACGGAACGGATATCACGAAGACGCGGGGCGACAAGATCGTCTCCATGGGGATGGCCCATGTTCCGGAGGGACGGAGAGTCTTCGCCGATTTGACCGTCTATGAGAACTTAAAGCTGGGGGCTTATACCAGAAAGGATAAGACGGAGATTGAAGAGACGCTGGCAATGATCTACAAGCGTTTCCCGAGGCTGTTAGAGAGAAAGAA
The DNA here is from genome assembly GCA_959018155.1 of uncultured Hungatella sp. Classification (GTDB taxonomy): domain Bacteria; phylum Bacillota; class Clostridia; order Lachnospirales; family Lachnospiraceae; genus Hungatella. Next base: position 386 of record CAUEKH010000408.1, on the reverse strand, counting down.
CCAGCCGTCCGGCACTTTAAGCGGCGGGGAACAGCAGATGTTAGCCATGGGCCGCGCGCTCATGTCCCATCCGAAGCTGATCGTTATGGATGAGCCATCCATGGGCCTCTCCCCGATCTATGTCAATGAGATTTTCGATATTATTCAGGAAATCAACAAGTCCGGCACCACCGTTTTACTGGTGGAGCAGAACGCAAAAAAGGCACTGTCCATCGCCAATCGGGCGTACGTGCTGGAGACGGGCGAGATTGTCCTGAGCGGTGACGCGAAGGAACTGATGAACGATGACTCGGTGAAGAAGGCTTATTTGAGTGAGTAGGCTCGTATAGAGTGAGTGTTATAGAGCAAAATTGGCGGCACGGCCTGGCCCGCACCCATCTGAAGGA
>CAUEKH010000407.1 GCA_959018155.1 uncultured Hungatella sp. | reverse complement strand
CTGTAAAACTGGTATGGTTCAAAAGAATAAAACTGGATATTTATATCACTCCACCTCCATGGTAGGATAGGGAACAACAAAAAGAGCAACAGGGAGGAATTCATCATGAACCATTCAGACAGTAAGATTTACAAAATTGCCATGACAGGGCTGTTTGCAGCCATGTCGTACGTTGTGTTTACGTTTCTTCAGTTTAAAATTACGCTTCCCGGCGGCGATGCCACTTCGATCCATTTGGGCAACGCGGTCTGCGTCCTGGGCGCGCTGATGCTGGGCGGGCTTTACGGCGGTTTAGGCGGAGCGATCGGTATGACTATCGGAGATTTGTTCGATCCGGTCTACGTGGTATATGCGCCGAAGACATTTATCCTGAAGCTTTGCATCGGACTCATTACAGGCTTCCTGGCCCACAAAGTCGGGAAAATCAATGAGTCCCACGATCAGAAGCACATTTTAAAATGGGTGATCATCGCAGCGGTGGGCGGTCTTCTCTTCAATGTGATTTTCGATCCGCTGGTAGGTTATTATTATAAGCTTCTGATTCTCGGCAAACCGGCTGCTGAACTGGCCCTTGTGTGGAATGTGACTTCCACCACCATCAATGCGGTGACCTCCACCATCGCCTCGGTAGTGCTTTACATGCCGCTTCGCAGCGCCTTAAGACGGTCCGGACTGCAGGCAAAGCTTTGCCAGAACTAATCTGAAATCTTTATTAGGAGTTATCCGGAATGATACAGGAAAAACATCAGAAAAAAATCGCAGTTATCAATGATTTATCGGGATACGGCCGCTGTTCACTGACAGTGGCTCTTCCCATTTTATCGGCGCTTCGCGTACAGGGCTGTCCGGTGCCGACGTCGATTCTCTCAAACCACACGGGATTTCCCACTTATTTTTTTGACGACTATACGGATAATATGGAGCCGTATCTGGAAAAATGGAAGGCGCTGGGGCTTGAGTTCGACGGCATTTTCAGCGGATTTTTGGGATCGGAAAGACAGATTGCCATTGTGATCGATATGATTTGCAGCTTTAAGACGCCGGACACCTTAGTGGTGATTGACCCGATTATGGGGGACCACGGAAAGCCGTATCAGACGTATACGCCGGCCATGTGCCGCCATATGAAGGAACTGGTCCGCTTCGGCGATATCGTGACTCCCAATGTGACCGAGGCCTGTATTTTAACGGGGCGGGAGTACCGCGATTCAGGCTTTACCAGGGCAGAACTGACTGCCATGGCAGAGGAAATCCACGGCCTGGGCCCGTCGGGAGTCGTCATTACGGGCGTGAATGAAGGGCGGTATTTGACCAATGTTATCGCACAGCAGGGGAAAGACACCGTATTTCAGCGTTCCATGCGCGTGGGCCGCGAGCGGCCGGGAACCGGGGATGTGTTCTCTGCCATCGTAGCGGCAGGGGCGGTAAGAGGCGTTCCCTTAGAAGAAGCGGTCAAAAAGGCGGCCCATTTTGTCAAACTCTGCATCGTAAAATCGGACGAAATGAATGTTCCGGTTGAAAACGGGGTATGCTTTGAGGAAGTACTGAGTGATTTAATAAAATGGAAATAAGGGGCTTTCTTTTCATGGTAATTTGTAGTATAATAAGCGGCATGTTACCATATTTGGAAGAGAAACCAGGAGGAATACCATGTTAGATTTAAAGTTTGTAAGAGAGAATCCTGAGATTGTAAAGCAGAATATCAGGAATAAATTTCAGGATAGCAAGCTGCCGCTGGTAGATGAAGTCATTGAACTGGATGAGAAGAACCGCGCCGCAAAGCAGGAGGGCGATACTTTAAGGGCAGAGCGAAATAAACTTTCCAAACAGATTGGCGGTCTGATGGCACAGGGGAAGAAGGAAGAGGCCGAAGAGTTAAAGAAGAAAGTAACAGCGGCTTCCGACCATTTAGCTGAGTTAGAAGAACTGGAGAGGGAACTGGACGAGAAGATTAAGAAGATTATGATGACCATTCCCAATATCATTGATCCCAGTGTTCCGATTGGAAAGGATGATTCCGAGAACGTGGAGGTACAGCGCTACGGAGAGCCGGTTGTCCCGGATTTTGAGGTTCCGTACCACACGGAGATTATGGAAAGCTTCGACGGAATTGATTTAGACAGCGCCAGAAAGGTAGCAGGAAACGGCTTCTACTATCTGATGGGCGATATCGCGAGACTCCACTCTTCCGTGATTTCCTATGCGAGAGATTTCATGATCAACCGTGGATTTACGTACTGTGTCCCGCCGTTCATGATTCGAAGCGAGGTTGTGACAGGCGTTATGAGTTTTGCCGAGATGGACGCCATGATGTACAAGATCGAGGGTGAGGATCTCTACCTGATCGGTACCAGCGAACATTCCATGATCGGTAAATTTATTGATACAATCATTCCGGAGGAGAGCCTTCCGAAGACACTGACCAGCTATTCCCCATGCTTCCGCAAGGAGAAGGGCGCCCACGGCTTAGAAGAGCGCGGCGTATACCGGATCCACCAGTTTGAGAAGCAGGAGATGATCGTAGTCTGCAAGCCAGAAGACAGCATGGCATGGTACGATAAGCTGTGGCAGAACACCGTAGATCTCTTCCGTTCCTTAGACATTCCGGTCAGAACCTTAGAGTGCTGTTCCGGCGATCTGGCAGATTTAAAGGTGAAGTCCGTAGACGTGGAGGCATGGTCCCCGAGACAGAAGAAGTATTTCGAAGTAGGAAGCTGTTCCAATTTGGGAGACGCTCAGGCCAGAAGACTGAAGATCCGTGTCAATGGAGCCGATGGCCGCAAGTATTTCGCCCACACCTTAAACAACACCGTAGTTGCCCCGCCAAGAATGCTGATCGCATTCCTGGAAAACAATCTGCAGGCAGACGGCACCGTAAAAATCCCGGAAGTCCTTCAGCCATACATGGGCGGAACCAAGGTCCTTACTCCAAAAACAAAGTAAATCATAAGCTATTTCATAACAAAATATCCAAACCAATCACCAAATGCGCCCGGAACCTTATTTATCCACAGTTCCGGACGCACTTTTTAATTTCCCATACATCAACCCCCATCCCCCATGATTCATCAGCCTTCATACCCCCATAGCCCATGGCCAAAAGCATAAGCCAGCACATTAACTGTCATAAAGATATTTTGAAAAGTTACAGAAAAATATCGAATTACTAAAGTTGCTTTCGCCAGTACATGAAGCGAAA
>CAUEKH010000406.1 GCA_959018155.1 uncultured Hungatella sp. | reverse complement strand
TTATTCTTGACACAGTGATATTCTTCTTGTAAAGGGGGTAATGTGATGCAAAACAATCAAGAGAGACTGCATGAACTGGCGGAGCGCATCTATGATCTGGATGCGGAGGTATACGCCCAGCTCGGTTCCTCCTTAGGGCGCGTATTTAGCCGGAACAGGGAAGACTGCGTGGAAGAGATGGTCCATCTGATGACGATCCGCCCCCAGGGTCATACGCTGCGGAGCGAGATTGCCCTGATCGGCAATATGGCGAGGACCATTCAGGATAAAGAAGAGCGGAAGCTGGTTATGACGGAGTATAACTTAATCCTCAAGGAAGTGATGAGCCTGCCGACCAGCTTTGCCAGCGGAGATATTATTGACCCGAGGATTGCAGATTTAAATACGCTGAATTTAAATAAACGTTTCTCGGAAAATGACCATCTGATTATCTGTATCAGCCGTTCCTATGGCTGCGGCGGCAATGAGATTGGTTTTACTCTGGCGGATAAGCTTAAAATTAATTTTTACGACGCGGAAATATTTAATGCTGTGTTAAAACGGCTCGACGCGGAGAAGGATTCCGTCGTCGACCAGGACTTTTCTTCCAGCGGAAAGCAGAATGTCCCGCCGACGGCTTTTGCGCCGCCGAAGAGAATGACCGTGAAGGAGAGAATCCGGGAATTCAGCCGTTATCACGGTCTTCCAAAACGCGATGCCGTATTCTTCAATCAGAGTGACCTGCTCTGCGATATGGCAAAACAGGAAGATTTTATTGTGATGGGGCGGTGTGCCGATGTGATTCTGACGAACAACCGTATCCCGCACATCAGTATTTTCATCACCGCGCCCTTTGAGCAGCGCCTGCGCCGTACCATGGAGGTAAACGGCGGTTTGAATGTCAAACAGGCGGTGCGCCTGCTTCGCAGACTGGACAGGCAGCATATGCGCTACTATCAGTTCTTCACGGGACGGAAGTGGGGGAATGCGATAAATTACGATTTGTGCTTAAACAGCGCCAGCTACGGAATTGACGGTGCGGTGGATTTTATAATGAGAATTATTAACTGGGATGCCAGGTAAATGTGACCGGGAGGGATTATTTGATGGGAAACGGGAAAAAGAGAGTTCTGGTCAGCGCCTGCCTTTTAGGCGTCAACTGCCGATATGACGGAAAGAATGGTAAAAATGACGAAGTGCTGGGCCTGATGGACGAGTTCGAACTGATTCCCGTCTGCCCGGAGCAGCTGGGCGGTATGGAGACGCCGAGAAAGCCGTCGGAACGCCAGCAGGGGGAAGGCGCAATCTGCGTAAAAAATAATGGCGGGGAAGACGTAACGGCTCATTATGTGAGAGGAGCCGGGGAAACCCTGAAACTGGCCCGTCTCTACGGCTGTCAGTATGCTGTCTTAAAGGAGCGCAGCCCGTCCTGCGGAAGCGGCGTCATATACGATGGGACGTTTTCCGGAAAGAAGATACCCGGCGACGGGGTGACCGCGGAACTATTAAAGGCCAACGGAATTGTGACAGTTGGGGAGAGCGGGATCGGAGAACTTAAGCGGCTGATTGAAGAGGCCGGGACGGTAGAATGACAGGCGGACGTATTACTGTAATCAAGGAATGTTAATCAGTTGCAATATTATCAAAAAATGATAAAATGACGAATTGCTATAATTAAAGAATAATAATCCGGCGCATTACGATTATCAGAGATACACATGAGGCTCAGAAAGGGAGCAAATTCTCTTTCTGGGCCTCCTTTTATTGAAGACGGTGACCTGTGCGCGAAGCGTGCAGGTTATCGTTTGACAATAAAAGGCAGCTTAAGGCGTGAACTGCAAAACGGGTGACTGCATGGACGATTGTACGGACAAATTGCACAGACAGATCGCACGGACAAATCATACGGACAAATTGCACAGACAAATTACACAGACAAATCGCACGGACAAATCGCATGGATAAATCACACGGACAAATCGCACAGACAAATCGCACAGACAAATTGCACAGACAAATCGCACAGACAAATCGCATGAACAAACCGCATGAAAATTATGCCCGGAAAAACCGTGCGGATTACCGCTTGCCATTGGAAATCAGCGGTGATATGATAGACTACATCATAAGTATTGAAATAAAAGGAGAGGTTAAATATGAAGACAGATGTAACGAGAGCGCAGGCTCTGGAACTTTTGATGAAATATAATAAGGAGCCATTTCACCTGCTTCACGGTCTGACTGTGGAGGGAACCATGCGCTGGTATGCAAAGGAACTGGGTTACGGAGAGGATGAAGATTTCTGGGGAGTTGCCGGTCTTCTTCACGATGTGGATTTTGAAAAATATCCGGAGGAACACTGCAAGAAGGCGCCGGAACTGCTGGCGGAAATCGGTGCGGAGCCGGAACTGGTTCATGCGATAGTCTGTCACGGTTATGGACTCTGTTCTGATGTGGAGCCGGAACATGAGATGGAAAAAGTGCTGTTTGCGGCTGATGAACTGACCGGTCTGATTGGAGCGGCGGCCAGGATGCGCCCGTCAAAGAGCGTGATGGATATGGAGGTTTCCAGTTTAAAGAAGAAATATAAGGACAAACGGTTTGCGGCAGGCTGTTCCCGTGAAGTGATTGCGGAGGGCGCAGAGCGGCTTGGCTGGACGCTGGAGGAACTGTTTGATAAGACGATTCAGGCGATGCGTTCCTGTGAGGCGTCGATCAATGAAGAGATGGAGAAACTGGAGGCCGGGCTGGCTTAGATGGAACGGATAACGGTTTTTGATTTTTCTGGGGTATACCGGGATGAGACATTTTACCGGGATCTTTCACATGAATGGATTGACTGTACCGATTTATCCGGGGTCAACGGGTTCTGTGATGAAGAGGCGCTTGCTGAGATACGGAGGCGCTCGGAGGGGCTGACAGGCCGAATCCATTTTATCGACGGAGGAAATTTTCATTACATCAGCTATGTGATGGTGATGAAGATTGAGGAGCCGTTTACGCTGGTTGTGTTTGACCACCATACCGATATGAAACCGTCTCTGTTTGAGGAACTGCTGTCGTGTGGCTGCTGGATTAAACGGGCCCTGGATGACAGCCGGTATTTAAAACGGGTGGTTCTTCTGGGAGTTTCGGACGAACTGGCGGAAACGATTCCGCCGGAGTACAGAGAACGGGTGACGGTGGTGCCGGAAAGTGTGGTGGCGCCGGAGAGTGCAGAGATATCGG
>CAUEKH010000405.1 GCA_959018155.1 uncultured Hungatella sp. | reverse complement strand
CATTGTTGTCGAGACCAAACTTATCCACATCGAGAATATCGAGGGCAAAATCCGCCACCTCTTTTGTGATCACTCCGTCGTACTTCACCTGCGCGAAATCGCGCACACGCTTTAACAGCCGGTTGGCAAGTCGTGGCGTACCTCTCGAGCGTCTGGCAATCTCCGTGGCTCCCGCGTCATCAATCTCAACTCCGAGAACCTCCGCAGACCGGCATACCATAATCTTAAGTTCAGCCGGCGTGTAAAATTCCAGCTTCTGAACCACTCCAAAGCGGTCCCGAAGCGGCGCCGTTAAAAGCCCGGCTCTCGTAGTCGCTCCTACAAGGGTAAACTTCGGTAAATCGAGGCGGATCGAACGCGCCCCGGAATCCTTTCCCAGCATGATATCTATGGCAAAATCCTCCATAGCCGGATAGAGAACCTCTTCCACCTGGCGGTTCAGCCTGTGGATCTCATCAACAAAGAGGACATCGCCTTCCTGGAGGTTGTTGAGAATCGCCGCCATCTCGCCCGGTTTCTCAATCGCCGGTCCGCTGGTCACCTTCATGTTGACGCCCATCTCATTGGCAATAATGCCGGACAGCGTCGTCTTGCCAAGTCCCGGAGGGCCGTAAAACAGCACATGATCCAAAGCCTCGCCTCTGGCCTTCGCCGCGTCGATATAGACCTTCAAATTGGTCTTAATCTTCTCCTGCCCGATATACTCCGACAGGCACTGGGGCCTGAGATTCGGCTCAATCCTCTTATCCTCTTCTGTTACTTCTGTCGTAATGATTCTTCGTTCCATCTTCCATCTACCTGTTGTCCTTAAATTCGATTCTCACAAGCGCCTGCCGCGCCTTTTCTCTGATTCCCAGGCCATCACCGCAAAATCTGCGGCTCCTGTCACAAAAATGCCAGATGCTTCAGCGATGCCTTCAGCACGTCTTCGGAGGTCATCCCATCCGCCACTTCCACCTTCCGCACCGCGCGGTTCGCCTCTGCCGCGGAATAGCCCAGGGCCACAAGTGCCTCGATGGCTTCCTTCGCCACACCGCCTGCCGCAATCTCGGACACCGCCTCCGCGGCAAATGACGCAGGCAGGACGTCCGCAATATCGATCTTGTCCTTCAAATCGAGGATAATCCTCTGGGCCGTCTTCGCGCCTACTCCCGGCGCCCTGGAAATCGCCTTTGCATCCCCTGATATAATAGCCAGCCTCAAATCATCCGGACTCATCGCCGAGAGAACACCGAGCGCCCCCTTCGGCCCTATCCCGCTGACGCTTATCAGCAGCTTAAACATGGTTAAATCCTGGCGGTTGAGGAAACCGTAAAGGCACATCCCATCCTCTCGCACCTGAAAATACGTATATAAAACTGTTTCCAGACCGATTCCCGGCAGTCTTTCTATCACAGATAAAGGAACGTGTATCTCCAGACCGACATTTCCTGTCTCAATCACAACGATATCTTCAAAAATCTCCGCCACCGGCCCTTTTACATATGAAATCACGCTGTCAGTCTCCTTTTGCTTATTCTTCCTCAGTACCTCGCTTAGTGTTCCTAGTATATCATATGGAAACTTCTTATGCAAGCGGGTAATCGAACAAATATTCTGTTTTCATTGACGAATCCAGCCTGGTCCGATATAATAATTCTGACGGAAAAAATATTTTTACACAAGTGGAGACGATAGAATGATAACTGTACATGAAGCGGTAGACTTTCCGGAGACGTATCCCTTATCACGGCTTGGCAGACGGGAAGAACTGCTGTTTTTCGATATAGAGACAACCGGTTTTTCCGGAGATTACTCCAACCTCTATCTGATTGGCGGTGTCTATTTCGACGGAGAGGACTGGAAGCTGATTCAGTGGTTTGCCGATACGCGCGATTCTGAAAAAGAGGTGCTGACCGCATTTTTCGAATTTCTGAAGGATTTTTCCATGGTGGTTCATTTCAACGGAGACGGGTTTGACATCCCCTATCTGATGAAACGATGCCAGGCACTGGGGCTCTCCTACGATTTTTCAGGAGTGGAAAGCTTCGATATCTATAAAAAAGTGCGGCCTTTCCGTAACCTTCTCGGGCTGACGAGTATGAAACAGAAGGCGATAGAACAATTTCTCGGGGTAAGCCGCGATGACATCTATTCCGGCGGAGAATTAATTGAAGTGTATCAGGAGTATTTACGTACCAGGGAAAAATCTCTCTATGACATGGTGATGCTGCACAACGCCGACGATCTGCGGGGGATGCCGGGAATCCTTCCGATTCTCAACTACCCCGATTTCCTCGGACACGGGTTTACGCTGGAAGAACAGAAGGTTGAGACCGTGCAGGACGTGTTCGGAAGGGACTGCCACCGGCTTCGGCTGCTGTATCGCAGTCCATTTTCCATACCGAAACCATTTTCCAGGGCAAATTCCATGGTGAATCTCGACGCGTGTGAAGACACTCTGACGGTCACAGTCGATTTATGCGAAGAGGAACTGAAATATTTCTATGCGGATTATAAAAATTACTACTATCTGATTTACGAGGACAAGGCCATCCATAAAAGTGTGGCGGAATACGTGGATAAAGAGGCGCGGGTGAAGGCCACCGCAAAAACGTGCTACAACCGGCAGTCCGGCTGCTTTCTCCCACAGTTTGAACCGCTCTGGACCCCTGCGCTTCAGAGGGAGTACAAGGATAAAATTACGTACGTTCCTTATACGGAAAGCCTGTTTGAGGACGAGGTGAAGGCCGGGGAATACGTAAGACATCTGCTTGATTCTATGTGTAAATAGTGAAGCAGTGAAACGGGCCGGCTTATCGAATACAGATTTTTGTGTCGATTAAGCCGGCCCGTACTCAGCGGCTCTATCGCTGTTAAAAAAAGAAAATCCCCCGGCCAAAGCCTAGAGGATTCCCCTCATTTTCCGAAATGTCCTCGGTGACACGCCCTTGATTTTCCGGAACGCGTCGCCAAAGTAATTCCCATCGCCAAACCCGCACCGGACCGCAATATCCGTGATCGAATCACTCGTATTCAGAAGCAGATCCGACGCCTCCCTGATTCTGATATTCGTCAGATATTCCTTATACCCGAACCCGGTAACAGCCTTGAATTTTCTTGAAAAATAGGCAGGGCTCATGTGGCTTAATTCCGCCATCTCCTCCAGCGTGATCTGGCTGGAAAAATGACTGTAGATATACTGTGCCGCCGCCTCTATGGTCTCCTCCGCCACTTTCAGCCGTCCATCCTCCAATTCCGCCTCCC
>CAUEKH010000404.1 GCA_959018155.1 uncultured Hungatella sp. | reverse complement strand
GGTACTGGTTCCAGAGGCCAAGGAGGTACTGCTGTTCTGACTTAAGTCGGATTCCTGGCTTAAGCCGGCCCCCTGACTTCTTTCGGCCTCCTGGATCCTGCTGGATTCCAGGCAGGAGAAATCTCCGTATACGGTAACACCGGGAATCCCTTTTACTCCGTCATAGAACCGCTCCATCAGAGACAACTCCCGTTCCCGGATTTTTTCGATTCCCGTTTCCTTTAAATAGAGAAGCGCTGCGTGAAGCCCGGCGATCCCGTGACCGTTTAAAGTGCCGGCCTCCAGAGCCGTCGGCATGTCAGACGGATGGGTCTTTGAAAAGCTGTGGACTCCGCTTCCTCCTGCCAGAAGCGGCCTGATGGCGACACCCTCCCTGACACAGAGTCCCCCTGTGCCCTGAGGCCCCATCAGGCCTTTATGGCCTGTAAAGCAGAGGACGTCGATCCCCATTCTATCCATGTCGATATCAAACACTCCGGCTGTCTGCGACGCATCTACAATCAGAGTCAGTCCGTGACGGCGGCATACGTTTCCAACTCTCCCGATATCGACACAATTTCCGGTTAAATTAGACGCATGGGTACACACGATCCCCTTCGTATTCTCCCTGACCGCCTCCTCAAAATCTTCATAGCGCAGCCGGCCTTTTTCGTCTGCCGGTATGATCGTCAGTTCTACCCCGCGTTCCTCCATAAGGTAGAGAGGCCGAAGGACGGAATTGTGTTCCAGCATCGTAGTTATCACGTGATCCCCCGGACAGAACAGCCCCTGGATCGCGATATTAAGACTCTCCGTCGAGTTTGCCGTAAACGCTACCTGAGAGGCGCCATCGCCGTGAAACAGTTCTGAAATCATCTGCCTCGTATCGTAAATCAGGCGCGAGGCATCGAGGGAGGCCCCGTGAGCCCCTCTCCCCGGGTTTCCCATATGGCACAGCGCTTCCTGAACCGCACGGACAACCGAATCGGGTCTATAATAGGAGGTGGCGGCGTTATCTAAATAAATCATGCCATTCACCTCAGCTTTACATATTTTTCTTCCCGCTCCAGGACTCTGCCGATCACAGCATACGCGGTATCAAGCCCTGCCTCCGCGAAATCTTTCATAATCTTCTCTGCATCTTCTTCCGTCACGCTGATCAGCAGCCCGCCTGAAGTCTGAGGATCACAGAAAATATCACATAAATACTCTTCCGTGTCTCCGAAATCAATCACCGGTTCCCTGTATGACCGGTTCCTGTATGCCCCTTCCGGAATCAGTCCCATCTTTGCCAGTTCCGGGGCCGCCTTCTGCAGAGGAACATCAGCCATATGGATCTCCAGCGTCACGCCGCTGGCCTCCGCAAGTTCCGCAGAATGACCAGCCAGACCAAACCCGGTCACATCGGTGCAGCCGTGTACCTCATACTTTTCAATCACCCGCTTCGCCGTCTTATTGAGAGACGTCATGACATGGATTACCTCGGCTTTCGCCTCCTCCGGCGCCATATCGGCCTTAACGGCAGTATTCACGATTCCCGTCCCCAATGGCTTCGTTAAAAGAAGCACATCCCCTGGTTTTGCGCCGCTGTTTGTAAAAATACGATCCGGATGGACGAATCCCGTTACAGAAAGCCCGTACTTCGGCTCCTCATCCTGAATCGAATGGCCTCCCGCCAGAACCGCTCCGGCCTCCTGCACCTTCGATGCGCCGCCTTCCAGGATCTGTCCCAGAAATGCAGGGTTTACACAGTTGGGCCACGCCACAATGTTTAAAGCCACCTTCGGTTCCCCGCCCATGGCATAAATATCACTCAGCGCATTGGCCGCGGCCACCTGCCCGAATACGTAAGGATCATCCACTACCGGTGTAAAAAAGTCCAGTGTCTGAATCAGGGCCACCTCATCATTGACCCGATAAACCGCTCCGTCGTCAGAAGTCTCAATTCCCACTATCAGATTCGGATCCTCCGTCCTGGGAAGCCTCTCAAGAATCCCGGCCAGCGTCCCCGGCCCTATTTTCGCGGCGCAGCCCGCAGTCCTTGTCATTTGTGTCAGTCTTACTTCACTGTCTGGTATCATATTCCCTTCTCCTTCTCTCTGAATCTAAACCGGCAGAGCAATCCCCCACTGGTATCTGACCGGTTATAGATTTTTTCTATAAATATCTGATATAATTTTATTCTATCACATTATTTTTTTTTAGCAACCCTCATTATTTTTTAGATATCATAAAATTTCACCTGACTGAGAAGGATTTTCCACTACCGGCTGCGCCTTTTTAAAGTGTTGATGAAATCACGGAATCCGTATTTCTTTCTGAAGCTTCAGGGAATAGATGATTTTTTCCGTCACCTTGAGCCCTGTCATCTGTTCCAGCGCTCTCTGATAATACTGAAGCTGTAAAGCATAGCGGTCGATCAGTACCTGTTCGCCGCCTTTGACGACATAGTCCGTCTTATAGTCCGCCAGAATCAGCTTTCCATCCTCTTCCATATAGGCATCTATAATTCCCTGGATCAATACCAGTTCGTCGGAATCACAGACATCCATCTCCCTGGCCGGAATACCGATCACGAACTGCTGCTCTTTGTGAAGACGCCCCTCCTTCTGAGCGGCGCTCATCCGCCTTCCAAGCGGCGAGCACAGGAAGTTCCATATAATCTTCGGCTCTAACAGTGCCGCGCTTTCCTCATCCATCCGCTTTTCGGCCTTAACCGTCTCAATGGCCTTCTCCACATCCTCTTCCTTCTCAATGGCTGAAAAATCGAGGAGTTCCAAAATTCTGTGGTATGCGGTTCCTCTGAAAGCGCCCCCTTTCTTTTCCTCTTTCTCCCCGCCTGGCAGAAATGCCGGGATAGATGGAAGGAAGCTGCTCTCCTCCTCGTCAATCAGCTGTCCCTGCTTCTTCAGTTCTGATACGGACAGCTTCGTGTGAAGACCGATATCAGCAGCGTAGGGATACTGATACTCCAACGCCTCTGTGAGGCTTGCGGCATAATCGCCATCGTAAATCTTTTCCGTATCAAAATGGACCAGTTCCTCTTTCGAAAGTTTCTTCTCCGCCTGGCGTTCTATCTCCTGCCCTACAAAATCGGCCAGAGAATACTCCTTTATCACCATACTCCCCGCATCCGCTCCCTTATCCGACAAAATATCAGACTCCGTATATCGGCCGGAAAGGCTCATCAGCATCCAGTCCAGGAAAGAATCGGCCGTAGAGAGAATGGTAAATGGAATCTGGCCCTCCACTCTCGGCACATCCTGAAAA
>CAUEKH010000403.1 GCA_959018155.1 uncultured Hungatella sp. | reverse complement strand
TCATACAAGTTGCACGTAAGGATTTCATCAGATAATCCTGTAATTGTATAATCAATATGAATTTTCTGTGAAAAATGGCTATAATTAGCACTCTCCTCTTGACAGTGCTAATTATAGGTGTTATAACATAAGTGTAACAGATAGAACTACCACAATGATTAGTGGCAGTAACAGACACTCATATGTGCTGCCGATGAGGCGTCAACACATATAAGGAATTCATTTCAAGGAGGAATGACTTATGATGATGCCCAGTATTTTTGGAGAGAACTTATTTGATGACTTTATGGAAGATGCCTTTAAGAATCCGATTTTCGGTCACCGCGAAAAGAACCTGATGAAGACGGATATTAAGGAACATGAGAATGGCTATGAACTCGATATGGATCTTCCGGGATTTAAGAAAGAAGAGATTACCGTTTCCCTTCGGGATGGCTACGTAACCATCTCCGCAGAACGTGGGATGGAGAAGAATGAGAAGGACGAGAAGTCCGGCAGATTCGTCCGGCAGGAACGTTATTCCGGCTCCTGCTCCAGAAGCTTCTATGTCGGGGAAGGTGTGAAACAGGAAGATATGAAGGCACGATTTGAAGACGGAATTCTTCACCTTGAATTCCCGAAGGCAGATCAGAAGCGCGTGGAAGAGACTCATCAGATTCTGATTGAATAAACGTATCTTTGAGCGCCAGATCAGATAAGAGCGGAGGTATAAACCGTAAGAGTGGGGACTGCTTATCGCAGCCCCTGTTCTTATGGCTCATGCTTCCGCTCTTATGCGTTTCCCTGCTAATTTTCCATCTGATTTTCTTTCTGATTTCCCTCCAATTCAGGGACGTCTGCTGCCAGCAGTTCTGCCGATTCCAGGAAGCACTCCAGAAGGTGAGGATTGAAAGCGCCACACTCTCCGTTCAGAATCATGGAAACCGCCTGATCATGGGTATATGCCGGTTTATAGACCCGCTTATTGGTAAGCGCCTCGTATACATCGGCCAGTGACACCACCTGCGCCCAGATGGAGATGGCATCTCCATTTAAGCCATCCGGGTATCCCCGTCCGTCCCATCGCTCGTGGTGGTGGCGGCAGATATCGTAGCAGTAATTGTAAAATTTTTCATCCTGAACGTAATCGAGATTGTGAAGGATTTCACACCCTCTCAGAGTATGAGTCTTCATGACTTCAAACTCCTCCTTCGTCAGCTTCCCCGGCTTTAAAAGGACGGAATCGGGAATCGCAATCTTACCGATATCGTGGAGGGCAGAGGCGTCACAGATCATGCTGATCTCTTCCTTCGTAAAATGGTATCGCTCATACCTGGAAGTCAGCGCCTCCAACAGCAGCTTTGTGATCCGGCGGATCCGCCGGATGTGGGATCCGGATTCTCCATTTCGGAACTCTATGACCGTACTGAGCGTATCGGTGACAAAGGCATTCGTCTTCTTTAACTTGCGGGCCTGTTCCTCCAGCTTTTCCTCCAGATTTCTTTTATTATTATAAAGCTCAATAACATTGCTGACACGCCGCATGACAATTTCCGGGCTGAAGGGCTTCGTGATGATATCTGAGACTCCCAGGGAATATCCCTTAAGAGCCGTATTGTCATCACTTTCAGCTGTTATCAGAATTACGGGGATGCGGCTCATATACTGGCAGTGGTTCAGCGCTTCCAGCATCGCAATCCCATCCATCACGGGCATCATAACATCGAGAAGGATAATCGCCATGGTATCGTGATGCTTATGTACTAAATCCATGGCCGTCCGTCCGTTGTCTGCCTCCAGGATATTGTAATCTCCCTGGAACATCTCCCGCAGAATCACCCGGTTTATTTCCATGTCATCGACTACTAAAATGTCCATCACGTCTCTCATGATGAAGTCCCTCCGACTTCTTTCTCTGTGCAGGCTTCTGACCTGCCGTTACTGGATAAGAGCTCCATTTCCATCTACCGTATGGCCGTCAGGCGTCACGGTATTAACCAGCATATCTCCATTTACCGCGTCACAGTAATAGCGGCAGCCGTTCCAGTCTACCCAGCCGGTAACCATGTAGCCCTGTGCATTGAAGAAATACCATTTGCCGTTGATCTCCAGCCACTGGTTTGCCGGATACGTTCCGTCGCCGTTCAAATACCACCAGCCGGTTTCATTTATCTTCCACTCTCCGTGAGCAGCCGGGTTCTGACGGATCTGGGCGGCCGTAGAATCGTCGATATATTTTGAAGACGACTCCACCCATTCTCCCTTATTTTCCGGTTTAGACCAGTTGACCGGGCGGACGCGGCAGTAATACGTTCCCGCTTTCGTCATGGCGTCAGAAAAATCACAGGAGGTTTCTGTCACTGTCCTTGTGGCTCCCACACCCTTCCCATCACGGAACAGTCTCACCTCATAACAGCCTGCGCCCAAGGATTCACTCCAGCTTACGCCAGTCAGAGAGTCCCATTCCACCGATTCGATTTCTGACACCCGTTCCGAAAGCGGCGGCAGAGTCATATAGATATTGAGAGTCTTCGAATAATCCGCGCTTCTGGAATCTACCAGCGTCGCCCCTTTTAAAGTGATTTTTTCATCCGTAACACTGAAGCGGTAACCTTCCTCCGCCCCCAGCACTACTTTTAATCTCGGCACGTCCTCTTCTGACCAGGAAAATCCGTCATTCTCGAATTCATAATCTTCCACATAGTATTTCTGACTTTTCGTCGTGATATCGGCCTCCTGCTCTGAGATATCGCCTTCCATCTCAATGTCCGCCTCAATTACAAGGGATACACTTGTAATCTTCTCTGACGTGACGGCAAATGCCGTAAAGCCTGTGAACTGGAATACCATCGCCGCGCTTAGAGCAGCCGCCATTAATTTTATTCGTTTCATAATTATGCCTCCTGATTTAATTTTCGTTTTTCAAATTCATCCACTTCCATGGGCTTACAGTAATAGAAGCCCTGTATCGCGGTACAGCCATACGATTTAAGAAGTTCCAGCTGTTCAAAGCTCTCAACCCCTTCCGCCACGCACTCCACATTGAGATGGCGGCACATATCAATAATCCCCTTCACCACCGTCTGGTTCGTCTCATTTTCAACCAGATTGTCTATCAGTGATTTATCCAGCTTCACTTCGTCAAAATGTATGATAGAGAGGATCGACATGTTAGCGTAATCCGATCCAAAGTCATCGAGGGACAGCTTATATCCCGCCTTGCGCAGCTTGGAACCGATGGTCGCGATAATCTTTCTTTCGATGTTGCCGATACTTTCTGTGATCTCGATCATCACTTTATTTCTG
>CAUEKH010000402.1 GCA_959018155.1 uncultured Hungatella sp. | reverse complement strand
TACTGAGCGGAAGAAAGGATTTTGATGATCTGCGGCAGTACGGCGGTATGAGCGGATTCCCGAAGCGGAAGGAAAGCCCGTGTGACGCCTTTGATACAGGACACAGTTCCACCTCCATCTCAGCCGGACTCGGTCTGGCACAGGCAAGAGATGTGAAGGGGGAGGACCATTTCGTCGTTTCCGTTATCGGTGACGGATCTCTGACGGGAGGCATGGCCTACGAGGCTCTGAACAACGCCGCCCGCATGAAGAAGAATTTTATCATTGTATTAAATGACAACAATATGTCCATCTCTGAAAATGTCGGCGGAATATCGAAATATCTAAATGGCATCCGAACCGGTGACGGCTATCTCGATTTGAAGAAGTATGTGACGAATTTCCTGTCCCGAATCCCGATCGTCGGAGATGAGCTGATTGACAAAATCAGCAGAACGAAAAACAGCATCAAACAGCTAATCATCCCCGGGATGCTGTTCGAAAATATGGGGATCACGTATTTAGGCCCTGTTGACGGCCACGATATCAAGGCCTTAGCCCGGGTGCTGAGGGAGGCGAAAAAGCTGGATCACGCCGTTCTCGTCCACGTCCTCACAAAGAAGGGAAAAGGCTACGCGCCGGCGGAAATGAATCCGTCGAAATTCCACGGGGTAGAACCGTTTGATATTGAGACCGGGGAAGCCAAAAAGAAGAAGGTCAACCCCAGCTATACGGATGTATTTTCAAGGACTGTCTGCAAACTGGCGGAGACTCATCCGGAAGTGACGGCAGTGACCGCGGCCATGCCTGACGGTACGGGGCTTAAGCGTTTCAGCAAGCTCTATCCGGACCGCTTCTTTGATGTGGGAATCGCGGAGGAACATGCGGTGACATCGGCGGCCGGGATGGCGGCCGGAGGGCTGAAACCGGTGGTGGCTGTCTACTCATCCTTCTTACAGCGCGGCTTTGACCAGATTCTCCATGACGTCTGTATCCAGAATCTGCCGGTGGTATTTGCCGTGGATCGGGCCGGACTGGTGGGAAGCGATGGGGAGACGCATCAGGGAATCTTTGATTTATCGTATCTGTCCGCGATTCCGAATATGAGTGTATTTGCGCCCAAGAATATGTGGGAGATGATGGACGGGCTGGAATTTGCCGTCAATTACGACGGTCCGTTCGCGATCCGCTACCCGAGGGGCGAGGCTTACAGAGGGCTGAAGGAATTCCGCGCACCCATCGAATACGGGAAGGGCGAGATGATTTACGAGGAAAAGGATATTGCCCTGCTGGCAGTCGGAAGTATGGTAAGCACCGGGGAACATGTGAGACAGAAATTAAAGGCTGAGGGCTGGAACTGTACCCTGGCAAACGGGCGTTTTGTAAAGCCGTTTGACGAGGAACTGGTGGAACGTCTGGCAAAGAACCACTGGCTGATCGTCACAATGGAGGAAAATGTTCTCCAGGGCGGTTACGGGCTTCAGGTTACGAAGTATATTCACGAACACTATCCGAGTGTCAGGGTGATGAACATTGCCCTGCCGGATTCCTACGTGGAACACGGCAACGTTTCCCTGCTCAGAAAGGGGCTGGGGATAGACAGCGATTCTGTGATCTGGAGGATGAAACATGAGTACCTCGATCTGGAAAAACAGAATCTGGAATGGAAGAAGATCAATATGGCCGCACAGGCCGGGACAACAGAGGAAGAGAAAAAGGTATGAAAGACAGATTGGATGTGCTTTTAGTAAAGCGCAATTTGGCGGAATCGAGAGAGAAGGCAAAGGCACTGATCATGGCCGGTATTGTCTATGTGGACGGCCAGAAGGAGGACAAGGCCGGCACTTCCTTTGACGAGTCCGTCCATATCGAGGTGAGGGGAAATACATTAAAATACGTCAGCCGCGGGGGATTGAAGTTAGAAAAAGCCATGACTCATTTTGGCGTGGAACTGGCAGGTAAGGTCTGTATGGATGTGGGGTCATCCACCGGCGGCTTTACCGACTGTATGCTTCAGAACGGAGCCGTGAAAGTCTATGCGGTGGACGTGGGACACGGACAGCTGGCCTGGAAGCTGCGCAATGATGAGCGGGTTGTCTGTATGGAGAAGACGAATATACGCTATGTGGTGCCGGAAGATATTCCGGAGAAGATTGAGTTTTCCTCCATTGATGTCTCCTTTATTTCCCTGACCAAGGTGCTGGGGCCGGTCAAACACTTGCTTTCCGAAGACGGCCAGATCGTCTGCCTGATTAAACCGCAGTTCGAGGCCGGCAGAGAGAAGGTCGGTAAGAAGGGCGTGGTACGCGATAAGAAAGTCCATCTGGAAGTCATTGATATGGTGATTGATTTTGCGGTCTCTATCGGATTTGAGATCCTGAATCTGGAGTATTCTCCAATCAAGGGGCCGGAAGGCAATATCGAATATCTTTTATATTTACAGAATCACCAGGAAGGGGAGCGGTATCCGGAGGTGCCGGTTGACGCTGCAAAAATTGTGGACAGTGCGCATCAGGAACTGAGCGACGGGAAGCAGGGGGAACATGAATAATTTTTTCATCATTCTGAATCCGGATAAAGCAGGGGCGAAGGAGACGGCCCAGGGAATCAGGGACTATCTAAATAGCCATGGCGCCCACTGTCTCATCGGAGAGGGATCGGGAAGGCGCGGAGGCTCTTCCCACTATACGGATGCCGCTCTCGTCCCTGCAGAAACGGAGTGTGTTATTACCTTGGGAGGCGATGGAACCTTAATCCAGGCGGCCAGGGATTTGGCCGGGCGCAACATTCCCATGCTGGGAATCAACCGTGGAACGCTGGGGTATTTAACGCAGATATCCAGGACCGAGGATATTGATACGGCGCTTTCAGCTCTGCTTCACGATGAGTACCAGCTGGAGGAGCGGATGATGCTTCGCGGAAGGGCTTTCCGCATGGGAAGACAGATTTATGAGGATATCGCGCTGAATGAAATCGTCATAACGAGAAACGAGCGGTTGAAAATGCTGAATTTCAAGGTTTATGTCAACCATCAATTTCTGAACGAATACCGGGCGGATGGGCTGATTGCGGCGACACCGACAGGTTCCACCGCTTATAATCTGTCGGCCGGCGGTCCGATTATTGTCCCGGATTCCAGGATGCTGGTGCTGACGCCTATCTGCTCTCATGCGTTAAATGCCAGAAGTATCGTCATGTCAGCCGACGACAGGATCCGGATTGAGATTCTGGGGGATGCGAAGACGAGCCAGGCGGCGGTATTTGACGGAGATACGGCGGCGGAAATGCGTTCCGGGGATTACATTGAGGTACAGC
>CAUEKH010000401.1 GCA_959018155.1 uncultured Hungatella sp. | reverse complement strand
GGCCGTCAGCAGGTGGCCCTCCAGAATCTTCTCCTTCTGCGCCTTCTCCTCCTCTGTCCCCGATGGCAGGCCATACGCGGCAGCCAGCGGCGCAAATACGACCGCATCCTCATCAGCCAGGTGCAGAAATTCCCGTTTCTCCTCTTCCAGTTTTCCCATCGCGGCCTGCATTTCCGCTTCCACATCCGCGTACCGCTTCTTTCCCACGGTCAGTTGAATTACCATCTGCCCCAGAGCCGTCCCCTGCGCCCCTGAAAGTGCTGCCGCGCCGCCTCCTCCGGGAGTCGGCTTCTTCGAAGACAGTTCTGCCAGAAATTCCTCAATCACCATATCCTTTATCATTGATTCCTCCATTTCCGTGCACCGCCGGACATCGGCGTCACTGATACTGCTGCTGTGTATTGTTATCCCTGAGTTTTATTTTATCATTCTTACGGGGAATCGTCTATAAGTGTGAGAAAATATGGAGGATTCATTCTTAAAGTGCGACGTTCTTTCTTCATGCCCGTGCTTTGCCAGCCACCATCTTTTCTTTCACCGGGCACATTTTTCCCAAAAAATACCGGTTCGAATGGGGAAGCTGCATCTTCCCACAACCGGACCGGTATCTTTTCCTCTTACGATTCTTCTTTTAAATATTTTAACGACAGTTCATCAAACTCCATTCTGCACTTTAAATTTCCATATTCCGCTGCCAGCGGGGCAAAAAGTTCCAGCGTCTCCCGCGCCTTCTCCTTCCAGACGCTGCTGTCCATAAACTCAATGGTTCTCATATTGTGAAGCCGGTCAGCCAGCGCAATCAGAACCGCCCGTTCTTCGCACCCCTCTCTGTTCCCGGACTGAAATTTTCCAAACTCTGTCAGAATCTCAGCCATGGCCGGGGTGATCTCCTCTGTTCTATGTCCGCTCCCGTCAGTGCGCGTCAATTCCGGCACATCATGGAGAAGGCCGGCACAGACCGTATCGCCATCTGCCCCCATATCAGCCAGTATGATTGCAACGTTGAGCGGATGTGTCACGTACAAATCTCCGGATTTCCGTTTTCTCCCGCCATAGAAAGACTTTGCCAGGTCATAAACCGCCCTCAGCCGTTCTTCCTCACAGTCAGTCCGTTCTTTCTTCACAATGGCGCACAGTTCTTCAAACAGCACATCCGGTTCCTCATGAATCTTACTTTCTGCCAGATATAATCCCATACCTTCCCGTTCCCCTTTCTCTAATCGTTCCCGGACAACCCATGCCCGAAGGAGTGCCGGAGAATATCCGAACTGACTGCGAAATGCCCTGGTAAAACCGCTGTGGGTTTCATATCCATAATCCAGGGCTGTATCAAGAATTCTGCGCCCCTTAAGGATTTCCTCTGCCGCGCCATAGAGCCGCTGCTGCTTTACATACTCCATTGCCGTAATTCCCATGGTTTCCCGGAACAGTCTGGAAAAATGGTATGGAGAATATCCAAATGCGCCCGCCAGGATTTCCAGGGATAACTCTTCTTTCCTGTGTTCCCTGATAAACAGGACCCAGTCCTTCATGATATTCTTCCGTTCCAACACTCCCACTCCCTTTCCCTTTGCTTCACCACGTGGTATCTACATTATATCGGCGTTGTATCATTCCGGCTGTTCCGAATTTGCTGTTTTTCTGTATGAGAAAAATAATTCCGCTCCTGAATTCCGTCTGAAGTTACCTCATCTATTTTCTGCTTTACGACTCCAGTTCCATCACCAGTTTCAGATTCACCTGCTCGAATTCATTAAACCAGTCCGTGGTAAACTGTTCTTCCGAATATTTCCCCTCATACCACCGATAAACGGAGAAGAACTCGTTCCAGCTTTCATTTTTGAAAATATAACCGTGCCTTGCATAGATTTCGTTGCGGAACACCGGATACAGCTTCGGATCCAGCGCCGCCAGTTCTTCTGGCGTGTAAAAACGGAGGTCCGTGTCAAAGATCGGGTGATCGAATCCACGATCAGCGAATCCCTTCGATTTCCGGTAGTCAGCCACAATGATCCGCAGGCCTGCCATCGTATCAACCGGCGCCTGATTGTCCTTCATAAACCAGCCATCCACATCAATCCTGTTCGCGCAGAACCGGTATTTTTCTCCTTTCTTCTCCACCGTCACCGTGCACACATACTCAGCTGAAGAGAGAAGCTGACCGCGGCATTTCACCTGCCATTTACCGTCTTTTTCCACCCCTTCTTCACACAGAAATTCCGAATAATTCGTATCCCCATGCTGACTGTAATAGCAGTCGTACTCCGGTACGTACGTCCAGTAAAACTTTGTTTTGATATCCTTTAACCGGATTCCGGCTCTGTCCTTCAGAAAACGGTCCAAATCAGAAGCGCTTATTTTAATTACATCCGTAAAAATCTCATCACTGCCGGAAGCGGCAAGATACGCCCGTTTCTCTTCCTCCGACTGCAAACCGCTCCCGATTCCGGCCCCATTATAAATGACCTGACCTAAGTCTAAATACTCCGGAGAAGCATACTCCGAAAGTAAAAATCCATAGTTGCTCCCATCATTTAAAAATGTCTGGAAGGCGGCCAGTTCCTCCGATGTAAGCGGACGGCCCTCCATCGGCTCAGCTTCCTCTTCCTTTTCTGAATCCCTTATTTCTTCCTCCCTGTTTTCCGCCCCCTCAGACATTTCTCCACTGCTTTCTCGTATATTATCAGGATCTCCATTCAGTCCCGGACCGGCCCAGTCACTCTCTGTCTCAACCGGTTCCTCCACTCCGTCTGCCGTGCTCCCATCTGTCACAGGAATCTTCCAGCCGCTCATATTCTCCGACGCAGTCCCGCATCCTGACAACGTGGCCATAACCAGAAAGCCCCATACCAGAAAGGCTGTTTTATGTAATAAATCGCATTTTTTCATCCTGAACTCCTCTCCTCTTCGGTTGCATCTAAAAGACAGTATACACGACCATCAATTTATTTACAATTTGTTTGACAGAATCACGGTCTGGATTTAAAGTAAAGGAAAAGGGGACGATTCTCATGACTTATGAAGAGATGAAACAACAGCTTGACGCCTATAACTGGGATGACGGATTTGATTTGCCCGGGCGAATTATTTCTGACGAGAACTGCGACCTGGCTCTGGCATTACAGATATTTTATCTCGGTGATGGATTTACATATTTTCAGACATACGCCCATAATATTGGCGGAAATAAGGAGTGGTTTTGTTTTATTGATTATCTTTATCAGGAAATCAAAAACGGAAACTACCACATACTCTTCTCAAATGACATGAAAGAATTTAAAATACCGACAAAATCTCCCTT
>CAUEKH010000400.1 GCA_959018155.1 uncultured Hungatella sp. | reverse complement strand
TTGAGGGTGAGAGCGTAACCATCCACACGATGTCCGGGAAAACTTATACAGGGCTGGTGGCGTGCCAGTATCACTCGGTCCACGTATTTGAGGAGGCGAAGAGTTCTGTCCGCGACGAGAATACCATGATGATTATTCTGGACGAGGATGTACATACAAAGAAGGAAGTGAAGGAACTGGGAATTGAGCATGGTGATATCATCTCCCTGGAGCCTCATTTTACCGTTACTCCGAACGGCTTCATCAAATCACGTTTCATCGACGACAAGGCGTGTGTGGCGGCTGTATTTGCACTCTTAAAGGAGATGAAGGAACAGGGGCTTACTCCTGCTTACGATACGTGGTTTGCATTCCCTCACTACGAAGAGATTGGCCACGGCGGATCCTACGTTCCAGACTGCATCAGCGAATATGTGGCTCTCGATATCGCCGTAATGGGCGGCGATCACTGCGGCAGCGAGTCGAAAGTGTCGATCTGTATGAAGGATAATTTCTCCCCTTATGACCGGGAACTGACGAGGAGTCTTATCGAGAAGGCGAAGGCGGGCGGAGTCGATTTTGTCCAGGATGTCTTCTTCCATTACGGAACCGACGCCAATGCGGCGGTGCGGGCCGGTAATAATATTAAGGCGGCGGCGTTTGGCATGGGAACATTTTCCTCCCACGGGATGGAGCGGACTCATATTGACGGCGTGATGGAGACTGCGAAACTCTTGGCGCTGTATGTACTGGAGCCTTAACTCACTGATTAAGATAAAGGAGCGTGATGTTCATGCATAAATATATACTTAAGCGTCTTGTGATGCTGATTCCTGTTATCATCGGGGTTTCTTTTCTCGTATTTTTTATCATGTCCTTATCCCCGGGCGATCCGGCACGGACGATTTTGGGCGAGAGTGCGCCGATTGAAGCGGTAGAGGCTTTGAGGGAGGAACTGGGACTCAATGACCCGGTTATCGTCCGCTACGTGCGTTACATGGGCGATTTGCTGCACGGTGATCTGGGTACATCCTATAAATCGGGCCGCCCGGTATTTTCCGAAGTAATTTCCCGTTTTCCTGCGACTTTGAAGCTGTCCTTCTGGGGAATGCTTTTTGCTGTTGTGTTGTCATTGCCGATCGGTATTATTTCTGCCACAAAGCAGTATTCCATTACGGACAGTGTCAGTATGTTATTTGCCCTTCTCGGAGTTGCAACCCCGAACTTCTGGCTGGGACTGTTGTTAATTATCGGATTTTCACTGAAACTTCACTGGTTTCCGTCAGGCGGCGCCGACGGCTGGCGTTCTCTGATTCTTCCGGTTATCACTCTGGGTACTGGCTGTATGGCCAATATTACGAGAACGACCAGATCCTCCATGCTGGAGGTGGTTCGTCAGGATTATATCAGAACGGCAAAGGCAAAGGGTGTCAACCAGAAGGTTGTCATCTATAAACACGCCCTGCGCAACGCCCTGATTCCTGTTGTCACGGTTATCGGCCTTCAGTTCGGTTCCCTTTTAGGCGGCGCTGTCTTAACTGAGACGGTATTCTCCTGGCCGGGAGTCGGCACCTACTTAATTACCAGTATCAAGGCGAAGGATACACCTGCCGTTCTCGGCTGTGTCATCATCTTTTCCATCTGTTTCAGTATTGTAAATCTCTGTGTCGACATCTTATATGCCTACATCGATCCGAGAATTAAGTCAAAATACAAATAAGGAGGCGGCATTGTGAAGGACAATAAAATCGAAGTAAAAAAGAGAAGTATGGCCGGTGAAATCTGGCAGCGTTTAAGGAAAAACCATCTTGCCATGCTGGGACTTGCAATTCTGCTTCTTCTGATCCTGGCAGCGGTATTTGCCGATGTGATTGCGGACTATGATACCAAGGTAATTGCACAGCATATGTCGGATCGTCTTCAGGGACCGAGCCGGGCGCACATTTTCGGAACGGATGAATTCGGGCGCGATATCTTTGCAAGACTCGTTCACGGTTCCAGAGTTTCCCTGGTGGTCGGCGTGATTTCCGTGTCTGTTTCCCTGGTATTAGGCGGATTTTTTGGCGCGGCAGCCGGTTACTATGGCGGCCGTGTGGATAATATCATCATGCGTATCATGGACGTATTTCTGGCTATCCCCAGCATCCTGCTGGCAATTACGATTGTTGCGGCTTTAGGAACGAATTTATTTAACGTTATGCTGGCTATCGGCGTATCCGGTACTCCGGGATTTGCACGAATCGTGCGTGCTGCCGTTATGGGAGTCAAGGATCAGGAATTCGTCGAGGCTTCCCGGGCAATCGGAGCCATGAACGGAACGATTATTTTCCGGGAAATCATCCCGAACTGTATGGCGCCGATTATCGTCCAGTCCACCTTATCTGTGGCAAGTGCGATTCTGTCCACAGCGTCCTTAAGCTTCATCGGCCTTGGCGTACAGCCTCCGGCGCCGGAATGGGGCGCTATGCTGGCCAGCGGCCGTGGATTTTTGCGTGACGCCGTACATATTACCCTGTTCCCCGGCCTGGCAATCGTCATCACGATCCTGGCTCTGAACTTATTGGGCGACGGGCTGCGCGATGCCCTTGACCCGAGACTGAAACAGTAGGAGGAGAGTATGGGAGAGAAAGAATATACCGTTGAGATAGAGAATCTTGAGATAAAGTATAAAACCATGGACGGCGTGGTGGACGCGGTCAATGGGATTGATTTAAAGATTGAAAAAGGAAAGACCCTGGGACTGGTAGGCGAGACGGGAGCCGGAAAGACGACGACCGCGCTCTCTATCCTGCGTCTTGTCCCCAACCCTCCGGGAGAGGTGACAGACGGTACCATCCGCCTGCTGGGAAAGGACATTGCCCAGTATTCCGAGAAGGAGATGGAAAATATCCGTGGCGATGTAGTGTCCATGATTTTCCAGGATCCCATGACCTCTTTAAACCCGGTTATTACCGTCGGAGAGCAGATCGCCGAGGTCATCCGTCTTCATGAGCATGTGGACAATAAGACGGCGGAAACAAAGGCGAAGGAGATGCTGGAGATGGTAGGTATCCCCGGAGACAGGGCTTCTGAATATCCCCACCAGTTCTCCGGCGGCATGAAGCAGCGTGTGGTTATCGCCATGGCTCTCGTATGTAATCCGCATCTGCTGATTGCCGACGAGCCGACGACAGCCCTCGATGTGACAATCCAGGCCCAGGTACTCGATCTGATGCGCAGACTGAAGGAGAAGAACAATACCTCCATGTTGATGATCACCAATGACTTAGGGATCGTGGCGGAGGTTTGCCAGGAGGTCAGCATTATGTATGCCGGCTAGATTGTAGAACACGGCACGCATCGGTAT
>CAUEKH010000399.1 GCA_959018155.1 uncultured Hungatella sp. | reverse complement strand
CGCCGGCAATATCGACTGTATCTGGAACGGATTTACCATGACCGGCCGTGAGGACAAATATACATGGTCAGAGCCATACATGGCCAATACTCAGGTGGTTGTAGTTACAGCCGAATCAGGAATTTCCACACTCGCTGATCTGGCCGGAAAGGTTGTGGAGGTGCAGGCCGATTCTTCCGCGGAGGCGGCTTTAAAGGAGAATCAGGATTTGACGGGAACCTTTGGCACGCTTCAGACGACCCCGGATTACAATACCGCATTCATGGATCTGCAGATGGGAACTGTGGACGCAATTGCCATGGACATCGTGGTAGCCGGTTATCAGATTGAACAGCGAAAAGCCGATTTCGTAATCCTCGATGAGACGCTGGCGGCTGAGAACTATGCGGTTGGCTTTAAACTGGGAAATGATACTTTAAAGGATCAGGTACAGGAGCAGCTGGAAGCCATGGCAGCAGATGGAACGATGGCGAAGATTTCTGAAAAATGGTTCGGCAGCGATATCACTACTATTGGTAAATAGTCTGAGAAAAGAAAACAGAGACAGAATTTAAAGAGCAGACGAATAAGAAAATGGAAGGGGTCATCCTCAAGACGGGACTGGCCCCTTCCTGATGACAGGAACTGTGTGTAAGCGTATAAGCAACGTTTAACCGGCAGACGGAGGGGTTACCATGACTTTGACAAAGATTATTACACAACTGGCAGGGGGCATGTGGGTCAGCATCCAGATATTTTTTGTGACGCTGATTTTTTCTCTGCCAATCGGACTGATTATTTCTTTTGGGAGAATGTCAAAAAATCCTGTGCTCAGGACGATTGTGAAATTCTACATATCAATTATGAGGGGAACGCCGCTGATGCTGCAGCTGATGGTGGTCTATTTCGGCCCCTATTATCTGCTGGGAATCAATGTGGGAAAATCCTACCGGCTCTATGCGGCATTTATCGGGTTTGTCATCAATTATGCGGCATATTTTGTGGAGATATACCGGAGCGGAATCCAGTCGATGCCGGCGGGGCAGTATGAGGCTGCGAAGCTGCTGGGCTATTCGAAGACCCAGACATTTTTCCGTGTCATATTTCCCCAGGTGATCAAGCGGATTCTGCCTTCTGTGACGAATGAGGTGATTACGCTTGTCAAGGATACTTCCCTGGCCTTCACCATCAGCGTCGTGGAAATGTTCACGGTTGCCAAGGCTTTAGCCTCCTCTCAGGTAAGCCTGGTGCCATTTGTGGCGGCAGGGCTGTTCTACTACATCTTCAATCTGGTTGTCGCCGTGGCGATGGAATATTTTGAAAAACGCTTAAACTATTACCAATAAGGAGGAAACCACCATGTATTTACTGGAAATGAATCACATCAAAAAATCATTTGACGGTCAGGGTGTCCTTCACGATATCTCCTTATCGGTGGAGGAAGGCGAGATTGTCTCCATTATCGGCCCATCCGGTTCCGGAAAATCCACGCTGCTTCGGTGCGCCACCATGCTGGAACAGATGGACAGCGGAGAAATGACGTATTTAGGGGAGAAAGCAGTCTGGAACGGCAGCGACGGAAGGGCGGTCTATGCCAAAAAGGAGAAGTTAAAAGAAATCCAGGGCAATTACGGACTCGTATTCCAGAATTTCAACCTGTTTCCGCATTTCAGTGTTCTGAAAAATATCATGGATGCCCCCATCCACGTTCAGAAACGGCCTAAAAATGAGGTGCTCGCCGAAGCGAAGGAGCTGCTTCGGAAAATGGGCTTAGAGGACAAGGCGGACGCCTACCCCTGCCAGCTCTCCGGTGGTCAGTGTCAGCGTGTGGCCATGGCCAGAGCACTGGCTCTTAATCCGAAAATCCTGTTTTTTGATGAGCCGACATCGGCGCTGGACCCGGAACTTACCGGCGAAGTCTTGAAGGTCATCAAATCATTGGCAGATTTACAGATTACCATGGTGATTGTAACACATGAGATGGCATTTGCCAGGGATATCTCCGACCGGGTTATTTTTATGGCAGATGGCGTGATTGTGGAGGAAGGGACGCCGGAGGCGGTATTCTCTTCAGATAATGAAAGAACCAGGAACTTTTTGGGGAGATATGGGAATTTACTGTAGATGGTTACTGTAGATGGATGGCGCGCAGGCAGGGGAAACTGGCTGGGCGCTATTTCTTTGAGGTTATCCATTTTAGCTGAAGAGCCATTTTGAATAACGGGACATTGTGAATGATTCTGACTACATGCCATGCGGCCGAATCTTTGTAAATATTAAGAAAAAAGAAACGCAATATTCACAAACGGATGGTATACTGTTTTTACAATTGAGAAGAAAGAAGAGGATGCCGATGAAGAGAACGTGGCTAATTATGGTGGCGGTTTGTGCAGCTGTTGTATTTACCGCCTGCGGGAAGAAATCTGACAATACAGAGACGACGAAGCCGGTGGTGACAGAAACTGCACCGACTGCTACAACAGAGGCGAAGGAACCGGTGACAACACCGGCTGCAACGCTGGAAGCACCGGGTAATCCGGCGGAATTCAAGATTCTGACAGGAAAAGTGACGGCTGTATCAGATACTCTGGAGGATATGACAATAAAGAACGACAGCGCGGATTTGAAGCTGAATTTAAAAGGAGTTGTGGTGGAGACTTCCTACGCTCTGGAACCAGATACAGAAGTATCGGTGATTTACAAGGGAGAGATTTCCCAGGATGACGCTTCGAATGCAAAGATTGTCCTTGTGGTAGATGCTCAGGAGTCTATGGAAGTGAAGAGCATAACCGGAAGTGTGAAGGATCAGGCTATGAGCACATTTACTATCACAACTGAGAGCGGCGAGGATATGGGATTTTTGAAGGATAACTGTGAAGGACTTACTTCCGGAGTGCTGGGGCAGGCCAGCGACGACAGCAATGGAAGCGGCGCGAAGGTGAAGGTTACATATGTGACAGTTGGTTACGACGCAGGAAGTGAATCTAATTTCCCGCTGAAGGTTGAGGCGGCAGAATAAAATGAATGTGAAGAAAGGCGGGATCGTCCGGGAGGCTTATGGCCGGGCGATCCTGCATTTCTTTCATATAATGCTGATTATACTTGCTTATCTGATATCAAAAGAATATAATCTAATCAGAGAAACAGACCAATTCGTTTCTGTGCCATGATCAGTCAGGAGGAATTATGACACAGGAAAAGAAGTTTCAGGATTTGGACTTAAATGACGCGTTTTTGTTTGCAGCGGCACTGGAGGACCCGGAAACATGCCGGCTGGTGCTGGAGTTAATTCTCGGGATGCCAATCGGCCCGGTGAAGGTGAGGACGGAGAGAAGTATTCTTTTCTCTA
>CAUEKH010000398.1 GCA_959018155.1 uncultured Hungatella sp. | reverse complement strand
GCTGAAAATCATTTTGTACTGGTATCTGTTGTCTCTCATTTTGCTTATATACTCCTCACAAATCTGTTGTTTTTCTAATAATACTATAAAACGGTATACAGGGCTATGATTTTTTATTTTCTTACTCTGATGCGGTTCTTCGTCCAATTTGCCATCAGCCTCACCTCGCCATCCACAGCCTCGCATATACCCCTCCCCGCTTCTGCAGTTCCTCATGACTCCCCGTCTCCACAATCTCCCCATTCTGCATCACTACGATTTTATCTGCCAGAAGAGCGGTAGAAAGGCGGTGCGTCACCAAAAGAAGCGTCTGGCCTTCCGGCGCGTTTTTTAATGCCTCAGTAATGGTATTTTCGGATTCTCCGTCAAGGGCCGCGGTGGCCTCATCGAAAATCATAATCGGACTGTTTTTCAGAAATGCCCTGGCAACCGCCAGTCTCTGACGCTGGCCGCCGGACAGGCGATCACCGCTCTCGCCCACCTCCGTCTTGAGCCCCTGCGGAAGCGAGGAAATCATCTCTTCTGCGCCTGCCTGTTTCAGCGCGTTTGCTATCTCTGCCGCTCCCGCGCCCGGAACCGCCAGCTTTAAATTTTCTTCCACTGTTCCGCTGTATAAACCTGCCATCTGCGGAACGTAGGAGAACTGATTTCTCAGCCCTCTTAAGCTGTAGTCCTCTGCGCTCACGCCCAGAATCTCAATCTCCCCGCCAGCCGGCTCATAAAACCGCATGAGCAGCTTCATCAGCGTTGTCTTTCCACTGCCGCTCTCTCCCACAAATGCCACTTTTTCCCCGCGTTTCACCACCAGGCTGACATCCTTTACCACATCAGAATCATCATAGGAAAATGTGACATGGCGAAGCACTACGGCATTCTCTGCTGTTTCTTCCCCCTGCTCTTTCATTCCTCCGCTCTCTTCCGGCAACTCCAAAACCTCTCTCACGCGGTCAGCCGCCACAGCAGAAGCCTGAAAATCAGCCAGCAGGAAACCAAAATCCAGAATTCCAAAGGATACTCCCATAGCTAACGGCCAGAGTCCCAGCATGGTTGACAGATCCAGCCGTCCCATATTGACGAGAAGCAGACCGAATATCAGCGCACCGCTGTAACTGAGCGTATATCCCAGGGAGTAAAATCCGCCATCCACAGAACGGATTTGAGCAATTTTTCCGGAACACCGGTAGACCGCCTTTCTTTTCTCCTCCTGTTTTTCCTGCAGAAGTTCCCTTATCGGATAAAATCTCGCAGCCCTGCTGCCGTTTATATAGTCGGAAATCTGCTGAGTCAGTTCCACCGACGCGCTGCGCAGTAATTTTTCATGCTTTCTTCGCACCTTTGACCGGGAGATTCCAATTTTCATATAAAGAAGGCCGATGATAATGGAGAAGACAGCCATAGAAAGACTCGTATTTATTGTAATGATCAGACCTCCCACAACGCTTATCAGAGCGCCAAGAAGGTTCTGACTCTGTTCCTTATAGATGGCCGAAGCGTCATCCGCGTCACGTCCTGTTACAGAGAGCCAGTCTGAACTGTGGCGCTTCGTCCATTCTTTCACCGGCATTCTCATAATGTGTCTGGTGAGTGTCATGCGCAGGCGGCGATCCGCTTTTGCAGTCGTCCATAAATATACAATGGTCCCGACGCCTGTTACCGCAACAATTACGACCAGCATTCGCAGCACTCTGAAAAACTCTGCGGCAAACTGCTGTAAATCAGAACCGGCCAGCGTGATCACAGCGTATAGCTGCCCTGCAAATACGCTGGATAAAAGCCTCGTGCTGGCCGCGGCCACCGCGCCGGCCAGATAAACGGGAAGCAGTTTCCCAAAGAAGCGGTACATCATCGGAATTCGACTGAGTCCGCTTTTCTCACAAAAAGCATTTATCTTGTTTATCATTTCATTCCCTCCAGAGCCTGAGCTTCATAGAGCCGGCGATAAACGCCAGGTATGGCAAACAGTTCTTCATGGGTCCCCTGCTGGACGATTTTCCCCTTTTCCAGCACGTAGATATAGTCAGCATCCCGGATGGTCTTCAGCCGGTGCGCCACCACCACCGCGGTCCTGCCCTGTTTCAACTCGTCAAATGACTGCTGTAACTGATCCTCCGTCACCGTATCCAGCGCACTGGTCGGCTCATCCAAAAGCAGAACAGGTGCATCTTTATAGAATGCCCGGGCAATGGTCATCCTCTGTCTCTGTCCCCCGGAAAGAGTGGCGCCCCATTCGCCAACCAAAGTCCTGATTCCCTCCGGAAGCTGTTTCACCTTGTCGCTTAAGCCGGCTTTCTCCAGCACCTCCCAGATTCTGTCCTCCTCGTAAATCCTGCTTCCACAGAGATTTTCCGCCACTGTGGCGGGAAAGAGAAATGTATCCTGAAATACCGGCGCAATCTGCTTTCTTAAAGCCTGTAAATTCCATTTAGAAACCGCTCTCCCCATAAAAGAAAGCTTTCCGCAGTCCGGCTGATAGACGCCCATCAGCAGGGAAAGGATCGTGGATTTTCCACTTCCGCTGGGTCCCACAAAGGCTGTCGTCTTTCCCCTCTCCACCGTAAATGACACATTTTCTAAAACCTTTTCCTGACCGTCGTAGCCAAACGTCAGGTTCTCTGCCTCAAAAACCGGCGCCTTCCAATCTAAAGGAACCTCTGTTTCTCCATCCTCCCTCTCAGACGGCGCCTCCAGAAAGAGATTTACTCTCGCGGCCGCAGCTTCTGCCTGTCTGGTAAGGGCCGCAACCTGGGCCATACCGGGGATCAGTTCACTGAACCGCTGAACCGCCATCTGTACAAAGCTGACCAGGAAACCGACGGTCACCTCTCCCCTCATCAGAAACACCACGCCCGCCGCAGCCGCAACGAACCCGGGCAGATAGCTGCTTAAATTGCCGATACTCTGGCTGATTCCCTGATAGATTCCGCTCTTCTGCTGCGCCTCCATCTGTTCTGTCAGCGCAAGTTCTACCCGCTGTTCCATCACCTCTTCTAAACTGTAAGCCTTCAACTGCTCTAAATCCGCCAGCACCTCCTGGGTCTGGGACATGGCATTGGATGCCTGTTTTCTCTGAGCAGCCATCATATCCTGTAAGGGCCTTGCGACCCGGGCAAACAAAGGAACCAGCACCACGACCACAGGAAATGCCAGAACCGTCAGGCTCACATTCTGTGAAAGCGCATACACAATCGCGGCAATATAATAGGCGCCCTGCTGCAGCAGTCCCAGTCCTCCGAACCGAATCCATTTTAAAAAGAGGTCGATATCCGTCGTACAGGTGGATATTAACTCCCCTGTCCGCTTCGCATCGAGCCACGAAGCCGGAAGCTTCGGCAGTTTTT
>CAUEKH010000397.1 GCA_959018155.1 uncultured Hungatella sp. | reverse complement strand
GCAATCGGACTGCTCCATATTCTGATTCACTTTGAGGGGGAGGATAGAATCTGTCTCTATATGAGGACTGCGGGGCTGGAAGGGTTTGAAGTGTTTAATGGCTTTTTTGATGGGAAACGGATTCATAGTTAAATAATGATTTTTAATGAGGCGGAAGACTTTGACCGGGAAACGGAAAAATTCTTCCGCTTTTTGTCTGTATCAGCAGAATATTTTATCAACAGAGTATTCCTTTTAAAACAAAAGATTCTCTTACGATTTATTATAATACAATATTAATTTATTGAATATCAATAAAAATATATTGAAATATGATTGGTTCGGTGGTATATTCCAGATAAGGAGAAATCAAATTTATCTTATATCACTGGAGGAATGAAGATGGCTGGAGAAGACAGAAACACAGATAATATGGAATTGGAATCTATGTATGAAAGCAGAAGTGTGAGTAAGAAGGAAACGGTTGTTCCGGGGTGGAATCAGGGGAAAGAGGAGATTTTGGCCGGGAGGTTTTCCTGGTTTATGGGAGTTGCGCTGGCGTTTGGGATATGGTATACATTTTGCAGATACAGGAATCCTTATGGGATTACGTATCCGTTTATGGTGGCCGGGGCATTTGCGGCGCTGGCGGCGATGATGAGAGGGCTTTCGATGCGGGTTAAGAAGGAGTCGTGGTTTCTTGTGGGGACTGCCATTCTTCTCGGGATTTCTACCTGCAGGACGGCGGATCTCTGGCTGATTGGGATGAATAAGCTGGGGATATTTCTGTTGGTGATTATTTTTGTGATTCATCAGTTTTGTGATGACAGAAAATGGAGTGTTGGTAAGTATTTAGGCGTGATGGCGGTGTATTTTTTCCAGTGTATCGGGACAATTTTTTATCCGTTTCTGCAGGGACGATATTTTTTTCGGAAAGTGAACATGGAGAAGTATGGGATTGTGATCCGCGTGGCGGCGGGGATTGGGTGCGCTATTCCGATTGTGTTGGTAGCGGGGGTTCTGCTGGGGCAGGCAGATGCCGTGTTTGGGGCTGTTGTGACTTACTGGATTGATACATTTTTTAATTTTGAGTCATTGATGGTTATGGTCTGTTTGATGGTGTTGGGGACGTTTGGAGTGTACTGTCTGGTGGCAGGGGCGTGCGCGGAGAAGATAAAGGATGATGAGAAAATGGTGAGGACTCATGAGCCGGTGGCTGCTATTACGTGTATGAGCCTGGTTCTGATTCTGTACCTGTTATTCTGTGGGATTCAGATTGTGTATCTGTTTCTGGGGAAAGGGAGTCTGCCTGACGGCATGACTTACTCTGCGTACGCGAGGCAGGGATTTTTTCAGCTGCTGTTTGTGGCGGTGATGAATTTTGTGATGGTTCTTCTGAATCTGAAGTTCATTAAGAAAAATAAGGGGTTGAATTTTATTTTGTGCGTGATCTGCGGATGTACTTATGTGATGATTGCATCTGCGGCTTACCGGATGGCGCTCTATGTGGGGGAATACCATTTGACGTATCTGCGGGTTCTGGTGCTCTGGTTTCTGGGACTGCTGGCGGTGATGATGGCTGGCGTGACGGTACTTATTTATAAAAATGAATTTTCTTTGTTTCGGTATCTTCTTGTGGTAATCTCGATCTTTTTTCTGGGATTTTCTTTTGCAAGGCCGGAGCGGGTGGTGGCGGAATATAATTTAAAGCATGTGGATGAGTGGACGAGAGGGGATTTTGCGTATATGACGCAGCAGCTGTCGGCGGACGCTGTGCCGGCGGTGGTGAAGGCGCTGGAAAAAGATGAGAGGCTTTTTGAGTTTTATTCGGGGGAGAGAAGGGAATTTTGGCAGGGATATTATGACGGGGTAATCGGGAAACAGTACAATGAGTTTCATAAGGGGATTCGGTGTTATAATTTTTCGTATGAGGCGGCGAAACAGGCTCTGGAAAAGTCGCGTTAGTTCGGGTGAATGCGGTTATGGCGGGATAAGCACATCGGTTCGGCTGAATGCGGAAAATTGACTTTTGATGGCATTTCTGATAATCTGATAGCAGCGATTGGAAGATATCAGGAGGTGCGAAGTGGAGAGACGGGAATTTTTGCTGGATAAATTGAAACGGTATGGGAAGACGGAAGTCTATCCGTTTCATATGCCGGGGCATAAACGGCAGACGGGGGAGAGATTTGCTGCTGAGTTCCCGAATCCATTTTCAATTGATATTACGGAGATCGATGGGTTTGATAATCTGCACCATCCGGAGGGGATCCTTCGGGAGTCGATGGAATGGGCGGCTGAAATCTATGGGGCGGACCGGACGTACTACTTAATTAACGGGAGCAGCTGCGGGATATTGAGCGCTGTGTGCGGGACTACGGAGTACGGGGGAAGTATCCTGATGAGCCGGAACTGCCATAAATCGGCGTATCACGGCGTTTTCTTAAATGGGCTTCGCGCGGTTTACAGTTATCCACAGACCGTAGAGGAGTTTGGGCTTGCCGGTGGATTATCGCCGGATGAAATGGAGCGGTTGTTGATAACCCATCCTGAGATTTCGGCGGTTCTTGTGGTTTCCCCTACGTATGATGGGATTGTGTCGGATATTGAGAAGATTTCGAAGGTAGTCCACAGATTTGGGCTGCCTTTGATTGTGGATGAAGCCCATGGGGCGCATTTTCCATTTGGGAAGGCGGGGGGATTTCCGGTTTCGGCGCTGGAACTGGGGGCGGATGTGGTGATTCAGAGTCTTCATAAGACGCTTCCGTCTTTTACCCAGACGGCGGTGATACATGTGAAGGAGGGATATGTGGATATTCATAAGATTGACCGGTATGTCCACATGTTTCAGAGCAGCAGTCCTTCTTATGTCTTGATGGCGGGGATTGAAAACTGTATCCGGTTTATGGATGGGGACGGAAGAGAACGGATGGGAGAGTTTGCCCACAGGCTGGGGAAGGTGAGGAAACGGCTGGCGGAAATGAAAAATTTGAGGCTGGTGACGGACTCGATTGCAGGGAAAAACGGGGTATTTGACCTGGATGATTCGAAGATTGTGGTGTCATCGAGGGGAACGGGGATTACCGGGGCGCGGTTGTCGGAGTATTTAAGGGATCAGTATCAGTTGGAGATGGAGATGTGCGGGGCGGATTATGTGACGGCGATTACCTCTGTGGCGGATACGGATGAGGGGCTTGAAAGACTGTGCGGGGCGCTGTTGGAGATTGATGAGGCTCTTGGAAGGAGTTTGGATGATGTGGATACAACTCCGGTATATAGAGAGGAAAAACGGGATAAGAATATGTCATGTGTAGACAGATGGCTGGATAAGTGCTCTCCGTCTGTGGAAAAGCATCCAGGAAATCCGGTGGAATGTG
>CAUEKH010000396.1 GCA_959018155.1 uncultured Hungatella sp. | reverse complement strand
CGGGAGGCGAAGGCCCTGATTGAGGAAATCAAGGCAGAGTTAGACGAAAAGGGAATTGCATATAAGAAGGATATCCAGGTTGGTATTATGGTTGAGACGGCGGTCGCGTCCTTAATGGCTGACGCCTTTGCGAAGGAGGTAGACTTCTTCGGCATCGGTACCAATGACTTAACTCAGTATACCATGTCCGTGGACCGCGGAAATGACAAGGTTTCCTACCTTTATTCTCCGCTTAACCCGGCAGTTTTACGCAGTATCCGCCGCATCATCGAATGTGGACGGAAGGAAGGCATCATGGTCGGTATGTGCGGCGAGGCTGCCAGCGATCCGCTGATGATTCCGTTACTTTTAGCTTTCGGACTGAATGAATTCAGCATGAGCGCTTCCGCTATCTTAAATGCCAGAAAGCTGATTACCGGCTACAGCATGGAAGAACTGCAGAGTGTTGCGGATAAAGCGATGACGTTTGTGACTGCAAAAGAGATTGAAGATTATATGAAGGAGTTTGTGAGCCGTTCATAAAGGTAAACTCCTCGATGGGAAGGCAGCTGTCGCGCCGGCGGCGGCTGCCTTCTTAACTACGGTGATAGGGGTACACGGTATCAGTGCCCATTGGATTAAGGAGACTTCAAAAGATGATCGTATATCTGATTTGTTATGCCGCTGGCTTTCTGTTTGCAAGGGCAGGCTTCTACTGGCTGTCAGGACTCGTCCTGATTCTGTCGGCAGTCTGGCTGTACTGGTGCGATTACAGGAGGTCGGAAAATATCATCCATTTAAGGGGACTCTTCTCGTTATTCTGGGTCGGCGGCGAGGGAATTGCCTGTCTGAAACTTTCAGAACTTTCTGTGGACTGGAATCTTATTACGTGGCTCTGCTTCCTGGCGGCCTACTTAGGGTTCTGGATATCATTTGAAATCATGACGAGACTTCAGGGGGAACCGGTGGGACAGCGTTCGAGATGGTTTAGTTTCCAGGGGTATGAGAGACCGCTTTTCTGGTCCATGGTGATAGTTACCGTTGTTTCAGCGGCTGCATTTATCCTGGAGGCAGTGGTCCTGGGCTTTGTCCCGTTCCTGATACGCGGCGTGCCCCATGCGTATTCCACATTCCATATCTCGGGAGTCCATTATTTTACAGTATCGTGCGTGCTGGTTCCGGCGCTCTCTGTCCTGTACTTCAGTATTGAGCAGGGGCGGAACGGTATGCGGCTGGTGGCGGCCATCGTGATGGATGTGATTTCCCTGGCGATTCCGGTGCTCTGTGTGTCGCGGTTCCAGCTGATTCTGGCTGTGGGACTGGCAGTGCTTACGTATATAGCCATGGATAACCGGCTGAAGATTTCCTACGCCATCGGGCTGGTGGTCGGTATGATTCCCATTTATATCGTGCTTACAGTTGCCAGGGGCCATGACATTTCCTATTTAAATGGAATCTTTCAGATGAAGAATAGCAATATGCCAATCTTTATCACCCAGCCGTACATGTATATTGCCAACAATTACGACAATTTTAACTGTATGGTGGAATGGCTTCCCTCCCACACGTTCGGGCTTCGGATGCTGTTTCCTTTATGGGCGTTGACCGGGCTTAAATTCCTGGTGCCGTCGCTGGTGGATTTTCCAATCTATGTGACGAAGGAGGAGCTGACAACGGTGACGCTGTTCTACGATTCCTTCTATGATTTTGGGATTGTGGGGGTATTTTTATTTGCCTGCCTTTTGGGGGCGGTGGCATTTATCCTGGTCCGCATGGTGAAGCGGGTCAGAAATCCGGTGGGCTATCTGTTCTATGCCCAGTTTGCTATCTACATGATTTTTTCGTTTTTTACAACCTGGTTCAGCAATCCGGCAACCTGGTTTTATTTTATCGTGACAGGGCTTTTGTACGGCTTCTGCTCATGGCGCAATGATGGAAGACACGGGTAATCCGAAAGGGAATCCCGTGTCTTTTAAATGGAGGATGATACGATGGAAAAAGAAGATATCAGAGTGACACACGTAATTATACATATTCTCGACTCCACGGTAGGGACCGCGGTACTGTCCAACAGCCTGCTGGAACACGGATCCGATTTCTCGGATTTTATCAGGAGTCATATCTACCGGATTATGACGAGCGATGAGAGCAAATCGTGCCAGTTCGACGCGGATTCTCCGGTTTATGAGATGATTATGGAGATGGAGGAGGATACTTTCATTAAGAAGTCGCAGGAGGTGGCGCAGAAGCTGTTCGATATCATGTATTCTAATATTGATATCCCGTCGGCGGATTTGATGGTGGTGCGGTATGACGCCGGGCAGGACTGCGGGATCGCGCTTTTAAAGATGAATTACAAATCGTCCTACACCCATATGACGAATTATACAGATGAAGGCAACTGCAACGATATTATCCGGCAGAACGCCATTCTCCCGGGAGAGAATCAGAAACTCAGTGAGGCGGCGCTCATCGATCTCAATGATTACAGCCTTCGCGTGATTGAGAAAAAGTATGATGTGAACGGCGTCAAGACGAATTATTTCAGCCAGCTGTTTCTGCAGTGTCACGGAAGTATGTCCCCGAAGACGGAACTCGCCATTGTGACCAGGGCGGTGGAACAGGTGCAGAAAAGCTATTATAATGAGTCGGAGCAGTGGGAGGCTTCGATGGAGGCCAAAAGCATTATCAACCAGGAGTTGAATGAACAGGGCGCCATTGATATTCCGGCTGTGGCGGAGAAGATTTTCCATGAGAAACCGGAACTGAAGGAAGAGTTTACGGAGAAGATGGAGAAGTACAATCTTGCGGAGAAGAAGGTGGCGCCGCAGAATCCGGCGACTACGAGGAAGTTTGAGAAACAGTATCTGATGACGGATACGGGGATCGAGATTAAGATTCCGATGGAGGAGTATCAGAATAAGGATTCGGTGGAGTTTATTACGAATGCGGATGGGAGTATTTCTGTTTTAATTAAAAATATCGGGAGTATCACCAGCCGGTAGGTTTATCGCGGGGGGTACGCCTTTTGTGAGGGCCTGCGGGGGGCGGGATTGCTGTGGGTGGGGCTTCCTGCGCGGCCCTGTAAGGGGCGTGCGGCTCAGATTTTCTCGGTGGGTCTATCTAGGGTAAAACAGCGGGAAAAGCATGGGGATCGGGCAAACTACGGAGAAGACTTGATGTCTTCTCCTCCGTATGCCCTCGGCTCTGGGCCTTGAAGGCCCGCCGCCGCCCCATGCTTTTCCCGCTGTTTTACCCAAGATAGACCGAACCTCGAAAAAAGTCGCCGCACGCCCCTTACAGGGCCACACAGGAAGCCCCACCACAGCAATCCCGCCCCCCGCAGGCCCTCACAAAAGGCTGGGGCTGTCGGAGATAGGCAGGGGAATTAATAGGGATTTATTAG